>NZ_JBQEPF010000016.1:0-67215 GCF_052045575.1 Bacillus sp. 22190
TTTTCTTCCGTTCATCTTCCGCATCTGCAATCTTTTCGTCAAAGGTTTTACTATCAAATACCTCCAGAGAAATGAGGTCATCAATATCTTGAAAAATCGTTTTGAGTGCCTTTTTTTGATCCTTTACAATACTTTTGGCATTTTTGATTCCCATATGTACAGTGTTGTCTAAAAAGTGTTCTTCTACAAAGGTATCGCCGCCAAAGTTTGTATCATCAAGCGTTCCAGAAACACCTTCATGAAAGGCTTTTTGCTTATCAATAAAGCTGATGAACATGTCCACATTTCCGGCGAGTTCTTTGTAGAAACTTTTAATGTTATCGGCACCTTTTCCAGTAAAGTCATCACCTAGATTCGCCACGCCCTGTAGCGCTTTTTTTAAATCAACCATTTCTTCACGGAGTGCCTGATAGTGTTTCGCCCTTGTATCCATGGCACTGGTTAGTGCTTTTGCATCAAGTATCTTACCCAGAAAAATCCACTCCCTCCATTATTGATCATAAAGTCTATTTTACCTTTCTCATCGAATTGGAAAAATAGGCTTTAAGTTACAAAAATCCAGTCTGTATATTTTTATACAAAAGAAAACAAGTGACAATTGAAATATTTTTCCTTGTTCAACAAAAAAGTCAGTCCCCCTAATTGGAGGACCGACTACCTGCTGTTTAGAAAAAGCGTTTGAGGCTTTTCTTGAGTGGAGGGATATCCAGCTCACCTTTTTCAAAGAATTTTTTCAATAAATATTTACTAAAGCCTGCTGCTTGTGTGTATGTGATTTTCCCAGGTAACGGTGGTTCATTGGTCACCGCAACATCAATGATCACAGGTTTCTCAGCTTGAAGTGCTTGATCAAAGGCTGGTGCTAGTTCTTCATGTGATGACACCGAGATTCCTTTACCACCGCATGCTTCTGCAAATTTTGCAAAATCAATATCTTCCAGCTCTATACCATAGTTGATGTTGCCTTTTACCTGTTGTTCATATTCAATCATACCAAGGTTGTTGTTGTTTAAGATCACAACGACAATTGGCAGTTTATATTTTACCGCCGTCACAAAATCTTGCATCACCATTGTGAAGCCTCCGTCACCACAGACAGCAATGGCTTGGCGGTTTGGTTCGTTTAATTTAGCTGATATTGCGCCAGGTAAACCACAGCCCATTGTGGCAAGCCAGCTGGAAATAATGAAATCCTGCTGTTTCATTTCGAAATGACGTGCCATCCATACCGTCACATTACCGACATCAACTGAAAGAATGGCATCATCATCTACCGCTTCTTCTAATCTAGCGATGACTTGCTGCGGTTTAAGCGGTGATGTGGCAATAGATTTTTCCTTATCCATTTCTTCTCGCCACTTCATCATATGCTCTGTGCAAGCTTCAAGGAAACCGCGCTGCTCTTTATATTCAATATAAGAGGTTAGTTCATGAAGACCAGTCTTACTGTCACTTACAATCCCCACTTCTACCGGATATCTTTTACCGATCTGATCCGGTTTGATATCCAATTGAATGGCAGGTGTGTCTTCCGGTAAGTAATCCCTATATGGGAAGGAGGTTCCAAGCATGATTAATAAATCGCACTCTTCCATCGCTTCATATGCAGGCTTCGTCCCGATCTGACCTAGGTTCCCTAAAAAGTATGGATGCCTGTCTGGAACAACACCTTTTGCAGGAAGTGTAATGACGATTGGTGCAGCTGCCTTTTCTGCAAACGAAAGAAGTTCTTCTTTAGCATTTCTTAATCCTTTTCCTGCTAAGATGACTGGCTTCTTCGCATTGTTAATGAGTTGAGCAGCCTTTAGCAGTTGATCTTTCTTCGGCCGCACATCTCCCTCTACATAAAGAGGTGATGTATAAATGGGACTCCGCTTAATTTTCTGAGAAAATAAATCATCTGAGACAGTGAGAACCGCCACCCCTTTATGGGTATAAGCAGCTTTGATGGCTTGATTCAATAAGTCAGGCAGAGCTTCTGCTGTTTGTACTTGCTGATTAAAGACAGCAACATCGTCAAACATCCGCTCTAATTTGATTTCTTGAAATGCATCTCTGCCTACTTCAGTTGAGGCAACCTGCCCTGCTATCGCTAATACAGGTGCACCGTCCGCTTTTGCATCGTATAGTCCATTTAATAAGTGGACAGCACCTGGCCCAGCAATTGATAAACAAACACCAAGTTTGCCTGTTAGTTTCGCATCAGCTGCTGCTGAAAGTGCTGCCACTTCTTCATGTCTTGTTTGTATAAATTGAATTTTGCTTGATTCATGCCTTAGTTCTTCGATTAATTCGTTAATACTGTCGCCGGGCATTCCATAAATATGTTTCACGCCCCACTCTTCCAGTAGCGCTGTTACTTCTTTTCCTGCGGTTCTTTGCGGCATGTGAGAAAACTCCTTTTTTCTTACTCCATACCACCGCACCCTTTTGATCAAACGTTTCAACTTGCTCTTGCTACTTTTTAAAGTGATATGGAAGAGTGGCGACAACAATATCCCGTTTCCATAATAAACGGAATCTTAATAAGAAAGCAGATTGATTATGCAAAATGGTGTGCCATCTTTTTTTCGGAATAAATTGAGGAACGAGCACCATCACTCTATATTGATGTGCATTTGCTTTCGCTTCAATCGTTTCAAGAAATTTATCAAGCGGGTGAATGAGACTTCGATAAGACGAATGTAAAATCACCAGACGCACATCACTATTCAGCTTTTCCCAATCAGCTTCAATTTTCTTGTCTTTCTCTTTATCAAACGATACATGAACCGCTATGACCTGGTCTGATAAGGATTTTGCATATTGCACAGATTGTTCGACGACACGTGTGACACCTGCTATTGGGACGATGACCACATTTCCTTTGATTTCGACAGGCTCGGTTTCATTCAATAAACGTAATTGTTCTCCAACAGACAGATAATGTTTCTTAATAGAATAAAAAATAAATAGAACAATTGGCATGAAAACAAATACTGGCCATACAAGATGGAACTTGGTCAAAATGAGAATCATGAAAACCGTAAATGAAATAAGTGCTCCTACGATATTGATAGGCATTTTCACTTTCCACCCCTGTGGTTTTTCACGAATCCACTTTACACACATACCTGTCTGAGACAAGGTAAATGGAATAAACACACCGACAGCATAAAGTGGAATGAGGTGTTCCGTTTTCCCATCAAATAGCCAAATGAGCAGCATAGAAGCTACACCTAAAAAGATAATACCATTGGAATAACCGAGCCGATCTCCTCTCACTGTAAACATGCGCGGCATATATTTATCTTTTGCTAAGTTGACAGCCAATAATGGAAAAGCTGAAAAGCCTGTGTTTGCCGCTAATATTAAAATTAATGCTGTGACAGCTTGAATGACATAGTAGAAAAATGTCCGTCCAAATGTGTCTGATGCAATCTGTGACACAACCGTTTCTTCTGGCTTTGGGGAGATACCAAAACCAAACGCAAGCAATGTCACTCCTACAAATAGAACGGCCAGTAATCCCCCCATCATCAATAAAGTTCTCGCTGCATTTTGTGCAGCTGGTTTTTTAAAGGATGGAATTGTATTAGAAATCGCTTCAACACCAGTTAAAGCAGAACAGCCAGACGAAAATGCCTTTAGTAAAAGAAATAACGTGATGCCTGATACATGTGTGCCAAATGCTGTATGTTCAGGTGCTGGCGGCACTTGCCCAGTTAATAGTTTAAACCCGCCCACCCCAATTAAAATGAGCAATGAAAAGACAAATAGGTACACAGGATAAGCCAAAATAGATGCCGACTCTGTCAGTCCACGAAGGTTTAACACCATAATCACTAGGACCAATACGATTGAGATCATGACATGATATGGATATAGAGCTGGAAAAGCCGATGTGATCGCATCGGTCCCAGCAGAAATGCTCACTGCTACGGTTAAAATGTAATCGACGAGTAATGATCCACCAGCAACCAGCCCTGGTTTTTCACCTAAGTTTCTGCTGGAGACGACATACGCCCCGCCGCCTTCTGGATAAGCATAAATAATCTGGCGATAAGATAGAATTAACGCCATTAAAAGGATTAATACACAACCTGCAATCGGGAGTGAGTACCAAAACGCTGCCGCACTAACAACTGATAGAACAATCAAGATTTGTTCTGTACCGTATGCGACTGACGACAATGCGTCTGATGACAATAATGCCAAAGCTTTGATTTTTGATAGTTTTTGTTCTCCTGCTGCCTGTGATTTTAATGGTTTACCAATTAAAATACGCTTCATCAAACTGTACATGTGATGCCCGCTCCTTTAGTGTCAAACGATTTGAGTTACAAAATTTGGATCACCAAAAAGACACAGAGGCAATAGAATGCCCCTGTGCCTATTGTTTAGATCACAGGTTGGTCTTTGCTCTCTTTAACGCTTACGAGGTTAGCTGACGGATTCGGGCGCATGAGATTTTGCCCTACCTTAAAAGGATTCACCCCACGTGGTGTTTTATACCACCACAATTGGTTCCCCCGCTCATCGAAATGATTCAGCGATTGGTCTTTTATAAAAGAGATCATACTCCCGTTTGACACCAAAGTAAAGAGATTTTTTCAAGGTCTTTTGATCGTTTAGAACTTAGTCTTTTTACGGTTTTTTCGTACGAAATAGACAATCATCACAAGCACAAAAAGGATGAGTGCAGCGATACACACAAAGTAAATCCAAGACTCGCTGCTGCTTTGTTTTTCACTTGTTTTCAGACTGTTCGATGTGCTGCTGACGGATTGATGATTAGTAAACACGCCTTTGTTTTTACTCTCTATTGCAACTGTTGCTTTTTCTGTATTAGTTTGAAGAAATTGCATGACTTCATTTGACACGTTAGCTTCAGCTGCAGTCATTCCTGAAAAGACTGTCATTGTCTGTTCTTTATTCCAAACAGATGGCTGTGTCCATACAATTCGAGCCGTTGTTTCGTTGATCATGCCGAAAGAAGATACATCATACTGATCCTTTTTCACCGGAACAACGAGATCGGCTGCTTTTTCTTTCAGAAGAGAGAATGTCTGAATGCCTCCGATGAAAATGAGAGGGTGATTTTTCAATTGTTCATTTGTCACTTGAGATGCTTTCATTAAATGATATTGAGCTACTTCTGGCTGACTAAAAGATTCCGTCAACATGGCCATTTGATTGATTGTTTCACGTTTGATTTGATCTGGTATGATGATCAATGTATTTTTCGACGTGAACGGGAGCGGCCATGCGGCTAAATCTGGCTTTTCACTCGTTGTTCCTTCTGGTATTTGTAAAGTGCTATTTTTGTCAATGAATATCCAGCCTTCTTCATCCGTATGTCTGCAGGATTCCATGTTTTTAAAACCACTTGTGACAAATTGCAAATCAATATATTCATTTTTTTGAAGTACCTTTGAATCTACTGGAATCGAGACATGATAGAATCCATTCGCATCTTTGCTGCCTAGTTTTGTTAATGGTACGTCGTGCGGTTCGTCATTGATCATAACAGTTAACCGTTCTGTTTTGCTTGCCGCTGTATCAGATTTTTTGAATGAAAGATTGAGCTTTGCACCTGATTTTTGGTTAGCCAGTAGCGCTTTCGGATAATAGTAGTGGTCGGATGCCGTCTTGTTGGTCCCAACCGTGACATCATCTCCGCCAAAATCTTTCAAAGGAATCTTGTGAGATGGTTTAGACGTTTGAGCTGCAGTCTTTTGAATCAGTAAGTCCGTTCCAGTCAGTTGACCCGTTAATTCTGACTGAGTCAGAACATTGATTTTTTCAGCGATTGTCACAGGCTTTTCCGCTGTCACAAATAGAATGGGCTGTTTTGTTTTCTTTGCTGTCAAAGTTCTCATCGCTAACGTAAGATGACTGCTTTTCGTTTTAATTCCTGCAGCTTGTTCAATCGTTTTCATCCGTCCATCCCAGCTTCCTATAGCTCCCACAGCAATCGTTGGGTGAGCCACTTGCTTGATGTCCTTTTCTTGGATAAGTTTGATCTCTTTTTGGCGATCTTTGTTTTTCAACGTACGGTATACTTTGATGGCTGCTTCTAATTCAGCTGCATCCGGTGAATTAGGAATTACAATGTCTGTCTGTTCTTTCTGATCACCTGTTTGAATAAAAGGTGATGGAAAGCTATCTAATGTGAAATCTTTTGTCTGGATTCCTTTGAATGTAAGTTCACTTTCAGGATACACTTTTAGCCAATTAGCAGGTGTCTCTTGGTTGATACACACGCCTTCTTTTAAAACACCATAAAATGTGACCTGAATGCGGTGAGTACCTTTTTTCAATTGTGATTTGTTCAACTTGATTTGAATCGACTTCTTCTGGTTTTTCCCTGATACAGGGATGGTCTTTTCGATCTCTCCATCAATCATAACAGTGAATGAAGAAGGTGAAATCAATAATGGTGAAGCCTCTATATTGAACGTCAATGTGCTTGACTCTGTTTTTTCCTGATCCACTTGATAGGTAAATTCAGTGCGGTCTTCTTGTCCATATAAGGTCACTACGTCTTCTGATAGATGCTGCGTTTTTGTTTTGCTTTCTTTTGAAGGTTGAACCCAATCATCTTTGACTTGAACTCGGTTGGATTGCGCCATTGCTTGACCTGCCATGAAAAAAGGCTGGATCGCTAAGGATAATCCTAATATATAAATCAACCATTTTAACGATTTCAATATGTCACCCGCTTTTCTTTTGTTGTTGATTGTAACGCTCGGTTTTGTACCATTTCACTTCTTGTTTCAATAATCGGCTTTTCGCCTCTACAAATAAGGAGTACACAACAAGCGCAATCCATACTTGGGAATAGGTAAAGTACATGAGAATCACAATGAGAATGTTTTGTTTGGTCAGCTCTGTTTTCTCTATGCTTAACGAAATCATCACTTCTGTTAAAAAGAGGAAGAAGGCTAACCCCCATAGGATGAGTGCCACAGCTCCCACAGATAAGTGAAGATCAACGAATAAGTTTAAGATAAAAATGCCATTGGAGAGCAGTACACCAAAGAAAAATAAGAAATACGTAAAGAAAAAATAAAATAAATCGAAAATCATTCGTTTTCGTTTTAATTTCATAAACTGTCTTAAAAATTTGAGCACAACATATTGGTTGCCTCTAGCCCAGCGTGTTCGTTGCCGCCACCAGACTTTCCATGTTTCAGGCTCTTGTTCCCATGTAATCGCAGCAGGAAAGAACCGAATCACATAGCCCAGGTTATACACACGAATCGTTAATTCAGTGTCTTCAGCTAGTGCATGGACATCCCAGCCGCCAAGCTCTTCTAAAATGTGCCGACGGATCGCAAAGTTGGTGCCTGGTATTGTCGCAATGCCAAACCATTTCCATCTCCCGCCTTGCGCCATCCACTGGAAGCAGATCGTTTCTATGTTAATGAATTTTGTCAGGAGGTTTTTGGCTGCATTGATGACCCTGAATTTCCCGACAACAGCACCTGCTTTAGAATCATTCAATAATCCAAGAACCAAATGGTAGACGGCTTTCTTTTCAGGCATATTATCTGCATCGTATACACAAATAACGTCTCCTGTCGAAGCCTTCAAGCCTTCATTCAGTGCAGTAGATTTCCCCTTCCCTGCAAATGGCGGCTTTGTTTCAATCATATGGACATGATCGTATTGCTCACTAAATGATTGCACAATCTCCCCTGTACAATCAGAGGAATTGTCATTAATCACAATGATTTCAAGAAGGTGTTTGGGATAGGATAACTGGACCATGGCTTTTAGCGTCTGCCGAATGACCACTTCTTCATTATGTGCTGGAATGAGAATGCTGACGGTCGGCAGATCTTTCCCTTGTTTCGTCCATTTAGGCAGCACTTTTTCGTAAGTTAAATAGTGCTGAAAGCCTCCCTGCATCAGAAACATATGATATAGGAGCATGATCCAAATCAGTATTAATGATAGGTAAAATAAGATATCAGCCACCTGATTTTCTCTCCTTAAAGATCCGTTTTTTCATGGTCAGCCTTAAATACAATGTGTAAAAAGCAAATGCCACAATAAAGAGCAGCACCACCATTGTGAGTATTCGAAGCATATTTTCCATCCCGCTTCGTTTGTGTGTTTTTGGTTCAGCTATATTGGATTGCTCTATTTGAATATGACCATTTCCTGCTGTTTTGATCTGGACATTCTGAGTTTGAACAGTCTGTTTTGTTTTCTTTAAATCTAGCCATTCACTAGAAGGGATCGCATCCATTTGTGTGATTACATCTTGCAGCCCATCTATCCCCGCTTCCACATCATAGGACAGCCCAATGGCGGCGGATTGGATATGTTGCATGGATTGAATTGTCTGCTCAGTCAGTATGTTTGCACCTTCTTGGCCAGACGCTGTATCTATAGACTGTTCAGGATATAAAGTCATGCCATGAAGCATGGCGGGTGTCGACAAAAATGGTGATGCACTACTTGTTTTCCATGTACGGTCTGAGAGCTGCACCTGTCCAAATAGACTGGACACATGGCGGGAAATCACTTCATAGCCTTGCAGGGATATGGCGTCATTCGGCACTTCAAATGCAAGTGGATATAACCCCTGCTGCGTGAGCAGTTCAATGCCTTTTGTCAGCTTTTCTTCTGTATAGATGGCTTCTTGATGTTGATTGGATTTGATATACACATTAAAATCTTTTTCATTCGGAAAAAAGCTTTTGTTCAGCTGCTGATCAGCTTTCTCTGGTTCATTTGACGTAACGGGCTGATCGTACTTTACATCCCAAAATTCAAAGCCTTTACCCGACTCCTGCATTCGATACGTACGGCTAAACCCATGAAGAACGACACTAGCTCCATTGCTTTGCAATTGTTTTAACACGTGGACAAGTTTAGGTCGGTCACTCAGCGTCACTTCATCCCCTGTTGCTGGATCAATCCATATAGGGGTCACCGCCAGCAGAAAAGGGATATGGCGAGCTGTTACGTATCGTCCAAGTTCAAGTAACTTCTTCTCATCCGTGACGGGGTTAATCTTCCCAAGCTGTAAGTACTTTGTCTTCGTCTGACTAGAAGCCGGCAGGAGACTTTCAAGCACCTCTGCAAGTAGCTTGTCGTGCTGAAGGATATTTAGCATTCCGACATATGCCGCACCTTCTTTTGTTTGAATCACAAATGGCTGTTCAGCTTGATTTTTCTTCAATAAGAATTTACGTTGCAGATCTGTCCCTTGAACCGTCTGAGCTGTGATTCCTCTCTCTAGCTGACGGTATTCTTGATCATCAGTATCTTTGATTTGACTGATGTGATCTTGTTTGTGAAAAGTAAGCTTCGAGAATGGACGAAGCTGTTCCGCATTGTATCCTATTGCGATTAAACGTTTTGATTCGTTTATGAGACGTACGGTTTGTGCTTTCAACGTTCTCTTTTCTTCACCTATATAGATAACTTGCTGAAAGTCATTGAGGTTCTTTTCAGTTATTTGTTCATCAGATAAAATGGTCGTTCGTGTGGAAAAATGCCCCACAAGTACATCAAGCATATGAACAGTTGGAGTTGCCTCACCTGATTGTGTGGAATAGACGATGAGGGTCCTGAACTCTTTCTCAAGTGCACCAGCTGATGTACTGTCTTTGATCGAAAGCATAGAGAAAAGAACGAATAACAAACAACATTTCGTCAAAACATTAAAGTTCATTCATCATCATCTCGTTTTCTAGTTCTTCTAAAAATTGCTCTGGTGTCCGATAATCCGAGCTGCTTGTTAAATGACAGACATGAAAAGTTAAGGTCACTTCACGACCATTTAGCAGGACATGCGTTTGCAGTTTATCCTTTAGCTTTTCAAGAACGATCGAGACGTTTTCTGCAGGTGTGTGAGTGAGCAGCAGCCCGATTCGTTCTTCGGATAATCGAAATTTCTTATCGGTTTCTCTCACACTTTCGCGAATCTTCATACTGAGTTGCTGGAAAAGATGCTGCATTTCTTTTTCTCCATATAATGTTTTGAATTCCGCTGAGTAGTGCATATGAAGAAGGATAAAGACGAATGGCTGTTTGTATCGTTCTGCTCGTTTCATTTCCTCAGACAATTCGAGCCTCATCCGCTCTGCATTGTCAAAGCCTGTGGTTGAGTCAATCGCTACAAATTGTTTGATGGCCCTCTTTTGTTGTTCAATGGTGTAACGCATCGTTTTTATTCGCTCATGCACGTTTCCAGCAGAAATAGCAAAAAAGAGAAGCGCCACGCCCCATATCACGACATCTTGCAACGTTTGATTAGAAAAGAGTGAATTTGTGTGACCAAGCTCTGTAAAGAACATCCCGCTTCCTATAAAGAACAAAATCAACAAAGTAAAAACCAATGCTGGCAAAATACCAAATAAAATGCCGCATCCTATCACGACAAATGTGAGTGTGATGATCATGACACTCTCCGCATCACGTCCATTCAAGTAGCCCATAAATAAAATGAGTCCCGCAAACGTGAGGAGCAGCGTATAATACGTGCGATAGGTGTTACTGAATAACCTTTTCATTTAGAAGCTCCCTTTCTGCAATTAGAGGCAATAAATTATCAAATGAGTGTGTATCTTTTTCGTTCATATAGCCTCCGTAATAAGGCTTGAGAGGATCTTGGATTTGCAGCTCTTTCATTCGGTGATAGACGTCTTTTGCAAAATCATCTTCTCCTTGTTTGAGTGCATATAAGATCACCAGTGCATAGACTGAAGGCGATTCATACGTCACTGCTGGCTGCAATGTGCTCAGCTTATATCGTCCGTACAGTTTTCCTTCCTTTTGGAAGTTGGTTTTCAGCCATTTCATGATGACTGATGTATCAACCTGTGCACGTTCAGCATAAAGAGCCGTATAAAGCTGGTCGATCAAGTTGATTTCCTGATCAAATGAGTAGACTTTCTTCGCTATGTCATAGGATTTTGGAAAAAACCCTTTTTGTCTCGGTGCATTTTTTAGAATGGCCAATTGGTTGTTCATCATTTGTTCTGTGAATAGGTGGAGGGATACTAGTTCTTTGATTGCTTTTGGGTCAAGATATGAAAGTGTGATTGTATGTGAAGTTTGCTTTGTCGATGCATCATAATAGTCGGTCAACATACCCTTGAACATGTTTTTGTCTTTTAACGCTTTTGCGATTTTTTTGGCTGTGGTTTGATACACTGACTTCTGCCACAATTGATCTGCTTTTTGAAGCGCTGTTACTACACGTAAGTCATCAACTAAAGCATTGACTTTGCTTTTTTGATGAGATTCGATTTGCCAGCTAAGAAGATCATGTTCCAGTAAGAATTGAGTGCGCAGGACGTCTACCTGTTGATCAAAAGATGTTTGATCTTTTTTTCTAACAAGATAATCCATCCAAAGTCCGAGCGATTCTGATAAGTAAATAGGCTGTTCCGCAAGCGAGGTCTGAATCATGCCTTGGTTTGTCATTAAGTGGTGAGTCATAAAGTACTCTCCTGACAATACTGGCTTTGCAGGTTCTGGTTGAGCTGAATGTTGCTGCTGTTTCCAGGTACATCCGCCTAGTAGAATGACAATGAGTATAGCGATAGCTGTACGATGTATGGGTTTATCCATTCGTGTCCCCTTTCAATCCCTGTTCTCTCTAAGCATCTAACGATTTATTATAGAGCGTTTCTGTTTAAATGAAAATAAATATTTTATACCAAATTACGAGTCTTTTCGCTTACATATTCCCATTTACAGAAAAACAACATGTCAAAATACTCGAACAAACAAAAAACCCATGCGAATTTACATGGGTTTTTACACAACTATTGATCTAATTTTAGTTTCTTCAATTGTTCTGCAAGTGCGTTATTGATTGGTTCTTCCACTTTCTTTTGTTTCTTCATATATTTAGACACATCGTGCTTACTGGCTCGTTTTTGATTGGATTGTGATTTACGTTTTTCGAAGACAGACAGTTTCTCTCTATGACCACAAACACAGGCAAATATTTTGCCATCGCCTTCCCCGCGCAGCTCAAGCTTTTTATGACAGTTCGGGCAGCGTGCATTTGTTTTCTTTGCCACATTTTTTCGATGTCCGCATTCTCTATCCTGACAAACAAGCATGGTGCCGTTTTTCCCGTTCACTTTTAACATGAGTTTTCCGCAGTCAGGACAATGTGTGCCTGTCATGTTGTCATGCTTAAAGGTTTGGTTCGTTTGTTTGATTTCAGATACGGCTTGTTTTGCATATGACTTCATTTCACTCATGAATTGAGAAGCTTTCAATTGGCCTTTCGCAATTTTAGAAAGCTTTTGTTCCCATTCCGCTGTTAACGCAGGTGACTTTAAATCTTCAGGTACTAAAGAAAGCAGCTGCTTCCCTTTCGATGTGATGAAGATGTCTTTGCCTTTTTTCTCAATTAAGAAGCTGTTAAACAGTTTCTCAATGATATCAGCTCGAGTTGCCACTGTCCCCAATCCACCCGTTTCGCCAAGGGTTTTCACTAAGTCCTTTTCCTTGTTCTGCATAAATGCAGACGGGTTCTCCATGGCAGATAAAAGGGTCGCTTCGTTAAAACGAGCAGGAGGTTTCGTTTCGCCTTTTGTCTCTTTTAATTGGCGTACGTCAAGTGACTGCCCCTCTGTTAATGCCGGCAAGTGCTGATCTGCTTCGGCTGATTCCTCGTCTTCATAGGAATCATCGTACACGGTTTTCCAACCGGCTGATTGCACAATTTTTCCTTTCGCTGTGAATGTCTCACTGCCGATCTTGGCGATCACTGTTGTTTCCTCATATTCAAAAGGGGTCATCAGTACAGCGAGGAATCGTTTGGCAATGAGGTCATATAATTTACGCTCTTTATCACTTAATGCACCCGGATACAGCTCTTCCTCGGTTGGAATGATCGCATGGTGATCTGACACTTTGGCATCGTTGACGAAGCCTTTATGTGCTTTAATGCCTGATTGTAGAATGCGATTCACATGCTGCGCGTAAGGTCTAACGTTCATTCCTTTGAGTCGATCTTTTAATGTGGGAACGATATCTGCCGAAATAAAACGTGAATCTGTACGCGGGTACGTCACAAGCTTATGCTGTTCATACAGACGCTGAAGTGTAGACAGTGTTTCTTTTGCTGAAAAACCGTAGCGTTTATGGGCATCACGCTGCAATTCTGTCAGGTCATATAATCCTGGAGCAAAGGATTTTTTCGCTGTTTTTTTCAGTGCATCAATCACTGCAGGTTTTCCTTTACAGGCTGCCAAGCGCTCCTTCACTACATCCTCTTGGAATGTACGGTTTTGTTTTGTCTTTGCATCCTGCCAAGTCAGCGTCAGTCCGTCTACTTGTGCAGTCAGCCCAAAGAACGGCTTCGGCTGGAATTGCTGAATGTCTTCCTCTCGCTTGGCGATCATAGCAATCGTTGGCGTTTGCACACGTCCACAGGATAACTGCGCATTGAACTTCGTTGTCAGCGCTCTTGTTGCGTTGATCCCTACAATCCAGTCGGCCTCTGCACGCGCAACCGCCGAGCGATACAGGTTATCATACTCTCTGCCGTCTTTTAATCGTTTGAACCCTTCTTGAATGGCTTTGTCTGTAACAGACGAAATCCATAGACGTTTTAGAGGCTTTTTCACATGGGCTTTTTCAAGAATCCACCTTGCCACAAGCTCCCCTTCGCGTCCTGCATCTGTTGCGATGACAATGTCTTTTACATCTTTTCTCGCAAGCTGCGCTTTAACCGCTTGAAACTGTTTCCCTGTCTTTTTCATCACGACAAGCTTGAGTGGTTCTGGAATAATTGGTAAATCCTCTAGACGCCATGATTGAAATTCTTTCCCGTAGCCTTCTGGATCAGCCAGTGTCACCAAGTGGCCAAGCGCCCACGTGACGATGTATTGATCTCCTTCTAAGAAACCATTTCCTTTTTTATGACACTTCAGCACACGTGCAAGGTCACGTCCTACCGAAGGTTTCTCTGCTAATACAACTGTTTTTGACACTAGATTTCACATCTCTTTCTTCTATCCATCCTTTTATTATAGCAGACGTGGAGATGCGGTTCTAATGACGGATTATTTCTTCAATCGTTTAATGATTTCGTTTGTGACCTCTTGTGTTTGATAAGCTCCGCCGATATCTGCCGTTAAAAAGCCGTCTGCTGTGACAGATTCAATCGTATCGAGAAGGTGTGTGCCTAATTCTTCCTCTCCGAAATGATCAAGCATGAGTTTAGCGGTCCAGATTTGTCCGATAGGGTTTGCGATCCCTTTTCCAGCGATATCTGGTGCTGATCCATGTACTGGCTCAAACATGGATGGATATTTACCATTTACATTGATATTGGCTGCTGGTGCGACGCCAATACTACCCATTATGGCGGCACCAAGATCCGTCAAAATGTCACCAAATAAATTGCTGGCTACGATGACATCGAATTTCTCTGGTCTTGTGACAAAGAAGGCTGAGAGCGCATCAATGTGCTGAGAATCTGCCGCCACCTTAGGGTAGTCCTTTTTGACGTCTTGAAACACTTCATCCCAAAATGGCATGGTATGCACGATGCCGTTTGACTTTGTTGCACTTGTTACATGCTTTCGTCTCTTTTCTGCTAATTGAAAAGCAAAACGCATCGCACGTTCTGTCCCTTTTCTAGAGAAGACGGCATTTTGAATCGCAAGCTGATCCTCCCCTTGATAAATCCGACCCCCAATTTCACTATATTCGCCTTCTCCATTTTCTCTTACAACTAGTAGATCAAAATCTTTTGGCTGAGCAAGCGGAGAACGGATGCCCTTTAGCTGTTTTGCCGGTCTTACGTTAATCACCTGTTCAAATTCCCGTCTAATTTTAATGAGCAGTCCCCAAAGCGAGATATGATCAGGCACTAAGTTGGCATCACCGACAGCCCCTAAGAAAATACTGTCAAAGGCTTTCAGTTGTTCCAATCCATCCTTTGGCATCATTTCGCCATGCTCTAAATAGTATTCGCAGCTCCACGGAAAATCCTGAAAAGAAAAAGTCAGACCGCCATGCACCTCTGATATCGCTTTCAAAACACGTACTGCTTCTGGTACAACTTCTTTTCCTACCCCATCACCAGGTATCGTCGCAATCGAAAAGTGTTTCATTGTATTCTCCCCCTTATGAATGGTCGACCGTCGACCGATTAAGTTGAGTTTACTAAAGAGTTCATGTTCTTTCAATAAACAAAAAGACGCTTTTTGATCAAAGCGCCTTTTTGTTCTGCAACTGTAATGGGACTGACTGTTTTTTTCTACCTGCTCCTTTTTTATCTGAAAGAAGCAATCCTCCCAAAGTCAGAGCTGTTCCGAGCAGTGACATGAAGGTCAATCTCTCATGGAGAACGATCATTGAAATGACCATCGTGATGATTGGAACGCCATAAATGTAGATACTCGATTTCACCACACCGATCGTCTTCACGGAAAAGCTCCATGTCAGAAAACAAATAGCAGATGCAAAGACGCCTAAAAACAGCAAGTGGAAGGCAAACGATGGATTCGTCAACCGCTCCCAGTCTAAACGAATCTTAAAATGCCAGATCAGTGGAATCATCCATAAAAGCCCGTAAAAGAAAACACGTCTTGTCACCTGAATAATATGGTAGCCATATTGATTGATCATTTTCGATAAAATGGAATAAAATGCCCAGACAATGGTAGCCATAAATGCTAAAGCATCGCCGAGTGGATTCAATTGGAATGTCGTCATCCCGTTCAAGCTAATCAGCACAATTCCCGTCATCGCAATGAAAAAACCGATAAAAAACCGGCTATGTAGCGGCTCATCTTTTAATAAAAAATAAGACAATAGAAAAGAGAAAAATGGGACAACGGAGCTGATAACACCTGCATTCGAAGCGAACGTATAGGTAAGTGCAACATTTTCTAAAAAATAGTATAAGACCACACCGCATAACCCTGCGAGCGCAAACATCCCTTCATGCTTTCTATGTTGCACCTTCATGGTGACTGGATAAATGATCATCAGGGCAAGGTACCCAAGGAAAAAACGAAAAAATAAAATCTCTGTTGGAGAAAAAGCCGTTAATAATATTTTGGTTGATATAAAGGTAGATCCCCATAAAAAAATGGTGAGCATGGCTGCTAGATGACCAAGAAGCTGTTTATTTTTCATTTTGCTGTTACCTGCTTTGCAAAAATTTGCTGATACTGCCCTGGCGTAAGCCCAATAAATTCCGAAAAGAAATGAGTCAAATGACTTTGATCAGAAAATCCAGCGGCAGCAGCTACATCTATTGGCTTCATTCCTTGGGCGAGAAGTTCCTTCGCATAGTTCACCCTGATTGTCTGTAAATAACGATACGGCGTAATTCCTCTGAACTTTGTAAAAGCACGCAGCAATGAATATTTGTTCATGGACACAAGCTCACCTAAGTCATCTAACGATATATTTTCCGTGAGATGTGTTTCAATATATTGCTGTACGTCTTGGACTTTTTGTTCATTGGCATTGGCTGCTGATACTTTTTCCTCTGGTGTATCAGAATAGGTTTCGATCAACTGCTTCATCAAAAAGTAAAAGGCTTCCTGTTTATTCAAAGCAGGAGCTTCTTCTGTGATCATTTGATGAAGATCATATAATTGCTTTGCTAGTTCACTTTGTGAAACCACAGGGGCTTTAAAATGCGGCTTGTGCTGAAAGACCTTCTCCAGCACCTCTGGTTCAATATTTAAGCTGCGATAATCTAGCGGCATGTGATCAAATTGTTCACATGCGTGGTTATCGTACGGATTGAAAAGAAGGATATCTCCTTTTTCAATGATGTATTCTTGATTTTGGCAGAACATACGTCTTTGACCGCCTTCAATAAATCCAATCACATAGTATGGATGAAAATGTTTTGGGAACTTTTTGATGATGGCATGAAAGCGATACGCCTCTATTTGCAAGTCCTTATCAAAATGGACTGTTCGTTCCTCTAGTATTCTCATGTCGATCCCCTCTTTTCACTGAGCTGATCATTAGTGTAGCACACCCTTTTTCTCTTGGATTGTACGATATTGACTTTTCGATGCAGGCTTGCCTAGAGGGAAGAACTTGGATAACATGAGACAAAAGATGATGTACAAAAGAGGGAATGATGGGATGAATTCATTCGAGATGGAAAGACCAGCACCGTATCACATGCAATTTTATGAACAGTTGAAGCAAATGATTTTTGATGGCCAGTTTCAGCCAGGAGAGCGCATCAATGAAACACAGCTTGCCAAACAATTTGGCGTAAGCCGATCACCGGTCAGAGAGGCGATGAGGCTGTTAGAAAAAGACGAACTTTTAATCGCGGATCATCGATCAGGCTATTCCGTCTATACGTTAACAGAGCGAGATGTCGAGGAACTCTATCAAGTCCGAATGGCTTTAGAAACGCTTGCCGTTAAGCTTGCCTGCAAAGAAGCCACAGATAGAGAAATAGATGACATTGAACAGGTGCTCACGAAGGCAGACGAAGCGATCAAACAGCAGCTGCCATCTCAGGATATCGTTCAGTTACACGAAGCGTTTCATCAAACAATCATACAAGCCAGTCACAATCACCGTTTATCTAAACAATTAAATCACGTGAATGCGCTCATTCATTATTGCCGCATCTTTCATTTTAGCGGCGGGGCTCGTGCTGAAACCATTCAAAGAGAGCATGCAGCCATCTATTCTAAAATAAAAAAGCGCCACTCCACAGAAGCCGTTCAAGCAATGACGGAGCATTTATTACATGATGTGGCGCATTTAAAGCAAGTACTCTCTGAAACAACCGAAAAGTAACGCGTGTCATTTCCCATTTTTTAAGCATTCGTTGAACATATTTTGAATTTTTCGTAGATTTCCGCATGTCCAGGCGATCTTTCGTTTATATTAGAAGATGAGAAACTAGCTTTTATACAGGAGGATTTGTATATGCATACAAGTATCAGCCGTCTGAGACAGGCGGGTTTTATTGAGGGTATGTCTCTTTTAACCCTTCTTTTAATTGCCATGCCTCTAAAATATTTTGCGGATATTCCGATGGCGGTCACCATTGTGGGCTCTCTTCATGGCGCATTGTTTGTGATCTATATGCTCATTTTGGCATATGTGACATTTAAAGTTCGCTGGCACTTGAAATGGTCCATCGCCGGATTCTTTGCGGCATTCATTCCTTTCGGCAACTTCGCCTATGATAAGGTGCTTCGCCAGTATGATACAAAAGCTTAATCAAAAGGGCTAAAACGACATTCGTTTTAGCCCTTTTTCTACACGCTGACGTATTTTTTAAATCGATGCATATTTCACAATGGCTGCTTGACGTGTCATTTCGTGATATGCCACCCATAATTCATCACCTGGCAGTACGCTAGTGATCGGATCGATTGGCTGTTTCACTTCATACATCACGCCATCTCTCTCAATCTGAATGATCGCTAACGGCTGGTTGCCGATGACACCGGAAAATGTGACATGGGTCACTTTTGCACTTCCTTGTTTCTCTTGCATAAGACTGATTTCTTTATCCAGCTCTTCTTGTTTTGTCTGCATCGTGATTTGAGTTCCTGGCGCGACCTCCATATGGTCAGGGATGAATTGACTGACCGTTTTTGTGATGGATTGATCTCCGCTAGAAACCGTCACATCCAGCATAATAGGCTTCTGATCATGAATTGTGACTGGATATTGCTTCACCCGTTGGATCGTTCCTGTTAATGTCACGTCTTTCCCCGAACGATTCCGCACTTCATGCCCATAGGCTGCCATTTTCAACTGACCGCTTATGTCAACGAGATCGGCTTTTTCTCCTGTTCTAAACTCAAAACCAGCGGCTTGAATCATCGGAATGGTATACCTTTTCTGATCTGCTTCAAATGTAAGTGATAAGACGGTGCCTCGTCCTACGGTTCCATATGATTCTATGTTTCTTAAAATAGCGCCTTTGATGAACTTTGGCTCGCTTGGCTGCGAGAAGTCATCCTCTTTTAAGAGCATCGCCTTTTTCTTTTTCGGATTGTAAAGAATAGCGATACGCTGACCCGGCTGCGGTATCTGAGTATAGGATACAACCGTTTTAACCGCCTTCTCAATATTTCTCCCATCATATTGAAATTGAAGCTGCATGTTGACCAGCGGCTGTTCGTTGATGTAGGTACCCGTTTCTTTGACTGATACAATATTGGCTTCTAATGTGACACTGTCTTTTATCTTGTTCTTTCTCACAAGCCTCAAAATCGGTGGCAGGAAGATCGCTAGCACAAATAACAACAGTGGGATAAAGAGCCATATCGCCCAGTTGAGAATAAGTGGTCCGCCCTTCATGACATATTGCATAAAGGTGTCAACAGACGTTTGGTGGGCTGGACTGGCATTTTCGATTGAGATAACCTTTTGCAAAGGAAATTCCTTTAGCTGTTTGCTTTTCGCCTCAAATGCCCCCGTTAATTGGTTGCCAAGTGAATAATAGAGCCAATCGCTCTTCACATTTTTATGAAAAGAGAGATCTTCTTTTTGTAAAGATTCATATGACAACGACTGAGACAGCTTGCTGGCAGACGTCGCCTTATTCGTGCGATGATTATAAATATAACCAGTCAGCTTGCCTTTTGCTTCGTCCTTTGCTGTAGAGCCTAAAAGAAGAACTTCTTCTTCATTCAGCTGGTAGATAAAGGTTTGGTACATCGGTTTTGGTGTTGGGACGACTTCCCCAAGCCTTCCCTCTGCATCCACTTTCCTTGGTCTTTTTGGATAGTTGGATTCGACAGCGACAGCAACGTTTTGTGATGATCCGATCGTTTTTTTCAGTTGCTGCACGACTTTATCTTCAATGAGGCTAAACGGTTCTGCACTTTTGGAGACATAGACCCCAAGCTGATGCTTCTCGTTTGAGATTCCGCTGACATACGCCTTCTGGTCATTTTTCAAAGTCAATTCAAACATAGGGAATGGGGTCTGCCCTCTAAAAGAATTCATGACGACATCGATGGAAACAGGTCTTGCTGGCAGCTTCAGCTCGCTGAGATTGTGGACATGAAACTGACCATTCTTTAGCTCACCGAGGACCGCAGCAGCGCCTTCCATTTCTCCTGTAAACACGAGACGTCCATTCCATTGATATGTATTCGTTTTTAAAAATGAGGGAATCTGTAAGTTTTGCTTGACGAGTTCTTTCTTTGCTCCGCTTGGAGACAGTTTTTCGATCAACAGCTGCTCGTCTTTATTTTTTAAAGCAACTAAGAGATGGTTCCCTTGAATGGATGGCAGCATTTCATTAAACGAATCGCTTGCTGTGGTCCATTCACTGATTCTTTTTCCTGATTGAGGATCATACATTGCAAAATGGAGCTGCTGGTTTTTTGATACAGCACTCACCACTCGTTTTCCTTCATCGAATGTAAACATTCGTTTGATGTCATACTCTGTTACTTTCCCTGTGGATAAATCATCTTGGTAATGGTTCCACACCAAGACACTAAGAATGATTGCTGGAATAAAGAAGACAATATACCTGAGGAAAATCACTGGTATTCTTTTCACTTGATCGCTTCCTTTCATGGAGTTCCTTTTTCTTATACGTCAGTGCAGCGAGAATGTTTCATGCTAGCAGAATACCATTCCAACTTTCTAAATCCATATTTTACATATTTGATTATTTACGATAAAATCCAATCAGATTCAAAAAAAGGATGTTATCTCAATGGATAAGCTATCATCGATCATTCTAGCGGCTTGGCTGCGTGTTCCCCGTTGGTTCAAGCAAGGGGTGCTCGTATCTATTACCATTTTCTTTTTTTATATGTGCTTTGTAAAGGGGCTGACTAGCTGGTACACCTTGCCGCCTGTCACTTTGCTCGCATGCGCCATTTGTTCCTTTCTCATCTGGATGGTGTGGCTAAACAGTCAAAAAAACAAGTAAAAAGGAGAATTTCATGAAAGAATCCATCTTTTATTTTGCTATCTCTTTTGTTCTTCAATGGGTTTGGTTTGGGGTTGTGCATCCAGATAGAGGCGTGACACTGCTGGACATGTTGATCTTCTCTATTTTGTTTACGGTGATGTTCTTTTTTATTGGCCGGATTTGGAGGTATCAGAAGAAAGGGCGAAGTGAGTGATGATGAAGCATTTCCTCTTTCTGTCGATGAGTGTTCGTTGTTCTAATGTTGGCGGCGAATCTTTTTGAAGGGGATGTCATGCGGACGGTGTCCGCTTTTTTTCTTCCTTTTTCCTATTTTATTGTTTAAAACGTAAAAAGGCTGCCAAATAGATGGCAGCCCGTTTCTTACTCTTTTCATGCAAATAAATAATCAATGTTTAATCTCCGTCACGGAGTGTATGAATTAAGATTCGATCATATCAGTGTGTCATATGTGTTCCGAGTGAACCTACGTTTGAAAGTAAACGCCATGGAAGTTCTGGATAACAAGACAACGAAAGCCCTACCTCTCATTCGTCCTTACGGCTCCGAAGCCGTGCCAGTGTGAATTGTAAATCAAAACGTCTTTTTTCCATTCTTCCGCTTTTATAGGGGGCGGTTGCAGAAGGAAAAGAATAAGTTTGTTCGCTTTGACAGCGTCTCGTTCTTATCAAGTAGAAGCTCTATTGCTTCTCATTATGTCATAGAAAAAAGAAAGTTTACTTTCTTTATTTATTTGCTATTTCAACACTTAATATAAAACTATAACACGTTCCCCCAACTTACGCAAGTGTTAAAGTGATAATTCTGCTGGTGTCCGGTTTCCTTCGTTCATATAACGAATGGAGGTTGGGTCAATCTTAAGGATCACTAGGTTTGGATCATCTTTTCCTTTAAACCATTTCTCCATCTCATCAGACCAAAGGCGGTCGATCAGTTCTGGATCATCAGTTAATGTGGCTTTACCTGCAATTTCTGCATATGTGTCCCCAAATCCTTCACCTGAATAACCAATGAGAATATGAACATTCGGATTTTTTTCAATCTCATCAGCTTTATGTGTTTCTTTGCTTGTTGGTGTATATAATGTCAGCCCTTCATGAAAAAAAGTCATATAGCGGGTATGCGGCTTATCTTGTTCAACAGTCGCCAATGTTCCAACTTTTTGTTCGTCTAATAAGTTCATTACCTTTTGCTTTAACTCTTCTTGTGACATGTATCTTCACTCCTTCAAAATGTCATCCGTACTCTTAGGTTTCCACGACAATCCATTCATTAAACAAAGAAATGTGTTTTTCATAAAAAGACATCTTCTAGCTGATGCTATAAAAAACGGACACATTGAAAGGGGAAGTTGAACATGCATCATGAAACGATGTTCCATTTGAGTTCAGTTGTAATTGCAGCGGTTGTTGTGGGCATTATCATATGGTCTGTCTCATCTGTACAGAAGAATCGGAAGAAATACTAAATACACCGCCCAATCAAAGCTGGGCGGCGTGCTATTGATCATGTATTCATAAAGGAACCACCGTTGACGTGAAGTGTCTGTCCCGTCATATAAGACGATTCGTCCGAAGCAAGCAGTACATAGCAGCCTACATGCTCCACAGGCTGTCCTGGTCTTCCCATTGGGGTCTCGGCCCCGAAGTTTTCGACACTGTCTTCATCAAATGTAGATGGAATGAGCGGCGTCCAAATTGGACCGGGTGCTACACCGTTGACCCGAATTCCATCTTTCACAAGCGACTGTGCCATAGAACGAGTAAAGCCGTTGATGGCCCCTTTTGTCGCCGTATAATCAATGAGCACTTTGTTGCCTCGATACGGGTTAATAGATGTTGTATTAATAATGGAACTTCCCGGTTTTAAGTAATCGAGTGCCTTCTTCGTAAAATAAAAATAAGAATAGAAATTGGTTCTAAAGGTTTGGTGAAGCTGTTCACTAGAAATATCTTGAATACGTTCTTTCGGATGCTGTTCGGCCGCATTATTGACTAAGATGTCCAGCTTCCCAAAGGCTTCAACTGTCTTTTCTACCGCTTTCTCACAAAAGGCTTCGTCCCCGACATCCCCTGCAATCGTTAAACATTTGACGCCTTCCTGTTCTACACGTTTTTGCGTATCTTCTGCATCCTCATGTTCATTTAAGTATACGATCGCGACATGAGCTCCTTCTTTGGCATACGCAACAGAAACGGCACGTCCAATTCCGCTGTCTCCACCTGTAATCAGCGCTACTTTTCCTTTTAGCTTACCAGACCCTTTATACGATTCATCCTCATAGATCGGCGCAGGATTCATTTCTCTTTCACTGCCCGGCTGCTGATCCTGCGTTTGGCGCGGAATGCCATTTGTTAAGTATTCACGTAAATCCATGTGTAAGCTCCTCCTTGATTTGTTGATGTATCCTTTCATTACCACTTCATTTTTTTACTCAAACATCCCTATGCGTCATCAATGCGTTTTGAAAACTGACAGGTTTCAGGATGGGAAAAATCGGTTACATAAACATAAAAAAGGAGCGTTCTCACATGCTATCAACCATTTCTAAAACCTTTAGCAGACCAAAAGGCTGGCTCGGAAGCATCGCAGGTTTTATTATGGCAAATGAAAATAAGGCACTGAATCAATGGGCGATCCAGCATTTAGATTTATCAGATGGTGAAAACATTTTGGAAATAGGCTACGGCCCCGGCTATAGCATCAAACATATGCTCAAGCATTATGACGATCTTCACATTGATGGACTAGATGCTTCTTCAACTATGAAGGAACAGGCGCATTCGCGTATAAAGAAACGATCCAAAGAGAAGCAGGTCCGGCTGTATGTCGGGAAAATTGAAAAAACGCGCCTCCCGGCAGATCAGTATGACAAAGTACTTTCTGTTAACAATTATACGATTTGGGATGACCCAAAGGCTGGCGCACTCAACCTTTATCACACCTTGAAACCGGGCGGAACACTCGTCATTGTGATGCAACCAAGAGAAAAAGGAGCGGACGCCAATCGAACAAAAGAAATGGGCGAAAGCATCCTCAATGACTTAGAATTTGCTGGATTTGATCAGTTTTCTGTTGAATATGAGGAGATTCGTCCCACCCTCGCTGTCTGTGTCACAGCAAAAAAGCCGAGAAGCGAATAAGCTCTCGGCTTTTTCTTACCATTTTGCCTCTTTGACAAATTGATAAAAAAGTTGATGTAATTTCTGTTCAATCTCTTCCTTTGTTCCTTGTCCATAAAGCGCCATGCTTTCTTCACTTTCAATGATGGATGAACTGATCAGGCTAAACATTTCAGACCCTTCTTTGCCAAGCTCTAGCGGCGCCAGCATGAGGAGCATTCTGGACATGAGCTGCTGCCCGCCATCCATGCTTTTGATCTCGTATGCCTCATCAAGATCATAGATATGAAAGACCGGTTTCTTAATGAGATCATGCTTTAAGTGAAAAAGAGCAAACTCGGTTCCTGGAATGCCTAAACCACCTTGCTGCTCACGCTCAAGTAAACCGGCTGTCACTTCGTCTACACGTTCTAAATAGCCTTGACTTTCAACCTGACGCATCAGCGCTCTCATTGTTGACTCATGCTGCTCCGTCGTCTTCTTTTTTTCGATTGTAAAATGGGACAAGATGCTGCGAATCACTGACATATAATTCGTGATTTGCTCTGCCATCCCTATCATATCAACCGTTTCCTCCACCGATTCTTTTGCAGATTCCTGTGCTCTTTTTTTCTCAATCAGATAAGGAATTTTTCGTTTAATATGTGACTTGACCCGCACTGCGTCATCCTCGTTTAAGAGCGGGCTGACCATAATGTAATCAATATGCTCATATGGGATCGGAACGGTTGATACGATCATGTCATAGCTCGCAGCGTCGATTTCCTTTAACTCCATTAAGGAAGATAGATCGAATTTGGCGATCTCAGGCAATTCTTTTTTCAATCGTGATGCGAGCATTTTGGACGAACCGATGCCGCTTGAGCAAACGACCAATGCATGAATCTTGGTTTCTTCTTTTTTAATTTCAAGCACCGAACCAAAATGAAGCACGATAAAGGCAATTTCATCCTCTGGAAATTCGATCTCAGGAAAGAAGCGCTCCACACCTTCTTCAATCGCCATGAACAGCAAGAAGTAGTCTTTTTTTATTTGTTGTGTGAGCGGATTGTAAATCCGCATCTTTTCTTTTAATCGGTTCATAGCTGGTTCAAGATGAGACACGAGTCCCTCATACAATGAATCGTTTTCATTTAAATGATAGCCTGTTTTATGAGAAATAAAGTCAATGAGTTTCTTCGTTCTCAGCGCGATATCTAACTCAATCTCATCAATGCGGTATTCTGCCGTAAAGCTTCGATTTGCACTGCGCAAATGGATGGTCATGTAGCCGACCTCCGCTTCAGGAATCTCTACATTAAACATGCGTTCTAATGCTCGCGCGATTCTGAGTGAAGATTCAAATTCCTTCGTCCGCTTTAATTCAAGCAATTCTTCCTCTTCCATCCGAATGGTTTCACCGATTTGAATGCGTTCAATGGCATAGGTTAAGTGAACGACAAGTGCAATATAGGCACTATCTGACAACGAGAGAGAGAGTCTGTTTTTCAAATGAAAGAGCAGCCTTTCTACCTTGAGCAGCTGTCCTCGACTGACTACCCCAAACACCTTTTCAGTCGCTTTCGTTCGATGTTTAATATTCATCTCAATCGTTTCGAGAAATAATTGAATGTCGAGACGGTCAACGATCAGGTTGCCGACAATTTTTCGTTTGGCTTCCTCAGGCCCTTTTAATTCAATGCCGTACCCACGCTTGCGGATAAGCAGTAAACCGTAAGGAGCGATCCAGTCCGTCAGTTCATCTAAGTCGTAGCTGATGGTCGCATTTGTAACCTGCAAGTCGGCTGCAAGTGTATATAATTTCACCGGTTCTTTTGCTTCAAGTAGGGCACACAGGATTAAGAGCTTCCGTTCATCAGAACTATATTCAATTTGGTCTTCATTTGAAATATGAGACAGAAGCCGCTGTTTGTCTTCCTGTTCACCGACCGCCTTCAAGCCCTTCCCCGGCTGTTTATCAAGTGATAGGTTGTAATTCTTTAAAATAGGTTTAATGGATTTAAGTTCTCTATGAATGGTTCTTGTACTTACTTGAACAGAATCGGCGATCTCACGAATGGTGACATAACGATTTTGCTGAATCATATATTTGATCACTTTCTGTTCTCGTGCCGTTATGTACATGAAATGCCTCCTTCTGCTTAAATAGGTCTATTGTCACACTTTAATATAAAACGCTTTCACTGATCGATGCAACCTGAAGTTGATCTAAATTTGGCACACAGGCTGTGACAAAATGAAAGACTCAAACGTTTCTCCAAAATGAAGGTCCATAATCCTTTTGATGAAATTGAATCGTTTGTTCATGAAATGGCAGTGCGCCCCCGACCTTTAATGAATAGGTAGGATTATAGACGGGAGAGCCAAAGCAATACTCCATCGTCCCTTCCTCCGGCCGAAACATGACGGTTCGCATCGTCCCAAACAGCTCTTCATAATTGTGCACAGTCAGACCAGCAGGGTATTCTGCCTGAAATAGTTCCGTAAGAGACTCGCTTGACGGCTGTTCTTCTAAAGCTTGAATTAACATGTCGTACCTGACAACAGAATGATGTTTCGTCAACCCTTTTGCCGTGTGATCAGCAAGCGGATGGTTCGTAGCCGCAATAAATCCACGCTCCGGCCTTCTCACCTTTTTTTGCCCATCAATCATTTCAATCACAGCCGCCTCTCCCTTCCGGTCAGCAAGCATTAGGTGAACATTTGACGCGACGGGCATTTCCTGTACAAAACGGACGGCATCCTCCACCGTTTTACAGGACTCTAGCACAGCACGAATGACATGATATACTTGCAAGCCAGCAACAGCCGGCGGCTTTAAGCCTGGTTCGTTGCCAATAGGCGGACCGCATGCAGAAAATGTCACCGATAGACCATGCTCATTCATCCCATCCGATCTGCCAAATAAGATTAATGATGAGCCTGTATGGACTGATGAGCCCTTTACATGTGTAGATACAAGACGCATATCATCAAACAGCGGAGAAAAATCATAGTTGCGCAGCATCACCGTCTGTTGATTGGCAGCCTCATTCCCCTGCATCACACAATGGGAACAGCCCGGCTGAAGATGCGAAGAATAGAAAAAGGTCAAATCGCTTTCATCTATTTGCATTTCATCACAAAATCCCGAGAGCTCTTCTTCTAACTGAGGAAGAAACGGTCGAATCAGCTGCTTTGTTTCCTTCACAGCCTCTTTTGATAACGGTTCTGATTGAATGTATTGTTTTTTAAGCAAAGGGTGCTCCTTCAGCCAGACAGCCTGCTGCTTTCCTACCTCATAAGCTGTTCCTTTCAATTCATGAAAATACGCGCTCATCTCCTGCATGCATCCACCTCTTTTGTCTTTGTTTCTTTTATCATATCGAAACAGCCCTTCATTTAAAAGAATGAAAAAACTGCAATCCCGAGGGATCACAGTTGCTTAGCGGATTGTTGAAACAGCGCTTCTGCCATTGCTTCATATCCTTTGTGGTTTGGATGAAATTGATCAATCGATAAGTATGCGCTTTGATGTCCTTCAAATACACCGTAAATATCCACCACTTCTACATGTGGATTCGCAGCAAGCTGGCGAAGGTGATGGTTGTATTGCTTCAGCCATCTCTCTGCGATCGGAATCTCAGGAAAAGGATTATATAAATTCAATAAATATACGCAGTATGGATGATGCTGCCCTCTTTTTATCAGAGCGATTTCTTGAACCATTTTGCTAAAATTCGCCTGACAATGCATAGACGCTTGCAGCAGTGTCTTTTCATCTTCACCTTTTTCATACTGCAGAACAGCTTGAACAAGATCATTCCCGCAGCCTGTGATGGTGATGATGTCAGCATGAGCAATCGCCAAACTTACATCAGACCGCTGAAAAAGCTGCAAGATCTCTTCCGTTGTTAACCCTGATTTCGCAAATACGGACAGTTTCACCGGTATATGCAGCTTCTTTTCAAGCTTCGCCGCATATCGCTCCGTAAAACCGCCGCCAAATAAACGTGCCCCCACCCCAACCGTTAAGGAATCTCCAATCGCAACATAGGATCGTCCCACTCTTATCCCTCACTCTCTCCTGCCTTCTCTTATATATACGAAAAAGAAGAACAAATGCTTGTAGCAGATGGCTTAAAGGCATCCACCTTTTTTTCAAAAACGCAGGATGGGCGCATTTACAAACACTTTACTTGCGATATCGATCCATTTTTTGTTCAATGGGAGTAGGGTTTTTTTGCTTAAATCGCAGCTTTGAAGCGTTTCAGAAAAATTTACAAACTTTTTATCTTGATTTCAAGACTTTATACCTTGACTTCAAACTATATAGTGATTACAATGAAAATATCAGTTTTTATGTAACTGTGCTTGTTACATCTTTTTCATAGCATTCCAATATGATTAAAGATGCCACATATTCAGTGTATCTTTGGGGTACGCTAAAAAAATCATTGAAACAGGAAGGATTGAATAAACATGGCAAAAGTTTTATACATCACTGCACATCCGCATGATGAAACAGTTTCTTACAGTATGGCTACTGCTAAAGCATTTATCGAATCTTATAAGGAAGCAAATCCAAGTGACGAGGTTGTACATATCGATTTGTACAAAGAAAACATTCCTCACATTGATGCAGATGTATTCGCTGGATGGGGCAAGCTTCAATCTGGTGCTGGCTTCGATACACTTTCAGCTGAAGAGCAAGCGAAAGTTGCTCGCCTAAACGAATTAAGCGATCAATTCGTTTCTGCTGACAAATACGTATTTGTTTCACCACTTTGGAACTTCTCATTCCCACCAGTTCTTAAAGCATACATCGACTCTGTTGCTGTAGCTGGTAAAACATTCAAATACACTGAGCAAGGTCCTGTTGGATTACTAACAGACAAAAAAGCGCTACACATCCAAGCACGTGGCGGATACTACACTGAAGGTCCTGCTGCTGAACTAGAAGCAGGTCACCGTTACCTTGGAACAATTGCAAACTTCTTCGGTATTCCTTCTTTCGAAGGTCTTATTGTTGAAGGTCACAATGCTGAGCCTGCAAAAGCAGAACAAATTAAAGCAGATGCGATCGAACGTGCAAAAGCTTTAGGTAAAACTTTCTAATTATTAACACGCAAAAAGCCAATGATCTTAACGGTCATTGGCTTTTTATTTGTTCAGATGCAAAACCTAATTCTTTTGAAATGCCGCTGGCCGCTTTTTTGACCTGCTCAATTAAATAAGGAAGCCGTTCCTTTTGATAGCCTGCCTCAAACCCCGCAATACTAATGCCTGCTGCCACTTCTCCGTGATGATTGAAAATGGGCGCTCCAATAGCCGCAGTATAGTTTTCAAGCTCTGAATAGCTTAACGTATATCCGCGCCTGTTTGATTCTTCAATCATATTTCGCAGGACATCTTTATCGGTAATGGTTCCGATCCCGATTTTCCCGAGCTCTACCGAATCAATATAGGCAAGTCTCTCTTCCTCTGGCAAAAAGGAAAGAATACTTCTCGCACAAGCTCCCGCATATAATGGGGATCTTCTTCCGACAGCGGTATAGAGCCGGACAGGCTGCGTTCCTTCCATTTTCTCCACATAAATGGCTTCATCTCCTTCACGAATAATGAGCTGAACAGCCTCACCTACCTCATCACGCAAGTTTTCCATAAAGGGCCTTGCAATTCTACGGATATCGAGGCGATCGGCGACAAGCTGACCGTATTCAAGGAACATCAATCCTAATCGGTAAACACCTGAAGGATGCTTTTCTAATAATCCCATATCGGCTAACGAGTTGGCCATTCGGTGTACAGATGTTTTGGGCATGCTCGAGAGCTCAATCATGTCATTTAACGTTAATTGTTCGTGTGTGATAAAAAGCCGTAATATCTCCATTGATTTCACAACGGTTTTATTTGTGTTCTGCATGTTTCTCACCTTTTCTAAAACGAAAATGCTTCGAGTTTTAATCTTGCCGTCAGGTCCTTCATTTCTGCTTCTTGTGTGAATAAGGCTTGCTCTGCTTCTTGGCGGTCAATTTGTTGAAACGTGAGATTCGCTCCAGGCATCGCCTGCGCAATGAGCGGCAAATCGACTGTTGCCACCTCACCAATACGGGGATATCCACCTGTCGTCTGGCGATCTGCGAGCAGAATAATCGGCTGGCCGTCAGGAGGAATTTGAATAGAGCCAAAAGCAACCGCTTCTGAAATCAATTCAAGCTTTTGCTTTAAACGTATCGGTTCTCCTTTCAATCTGCATCCCATACGATCAGATTGGGGAGTGACCTGATAAGACCGTTCGAAAAAAGCTTGCTGCGATTCTTCCTGAAAATGAGACAGATGTCTCCCTGCCAGCACCCGAATGACTGGTGATTTCCCGAGAGGCAAAAAATGAGCATGATTGACTGTCCAGTCTGGCGCACGTTCCCCTTTGCTTTTTAACATGTGAACGAGGCTCACCGCCAGTGGTGACGGTTCTCCAATCGGCAGGACGTCTCCTTTTTCTAGCGGACGCCCTTCTACCCCGCCTATCTTCGCTCTGACGTACGTACTTTTACTTTTCATCACCGGCTCAACATCAAATCCACCGGCTACAGCGAGGTAGGAGCGGCATCCCCTCTTACAAGGGCCAAAGGTGATCGTGCTTCCTGCTCGAATGAAGAGCGGTTTCCATAGAGGCACTTGTTCCCCGTCAATCTCAACCTCCACATCAGCACCGGTCACGGCGATCAGCTGATCCTTCTGACATGTCAACACTGGACCGGGCCCCATTAATGTGATTTCCAGCACCGCTTCGTTTTCTTGATTCCCAGTGAGGATGTTGGCGATTCGGAGCGAGAGCGGGTCCATGCCGCCGCTCGTTAAAACACCGTACTTCTGATAGCCTATTCTCCCTTTATCTTGAATGGTGGTGAACATTCCTGGCTTGATGACATGCATACTCAACGATCTTCCTCCTTCATGCTGAAAAATTCCTTTTCAGACAGTTGAACAAATCGAACCTCGTCCCCTGCCTTTAGTAGACTAGGTCTCTCAGCATTCGGCCGAAATAAGGACAAAGGGGTTTGTCCAATGAGCTGCCAGCCTCCGGGTGTAGATATCGGATAAACCCCTGTCTGCTTCCCCGCAATACCCACAGACCCTTTCGGAATCGACATTCTTGGTGTTTCTCTACGCGGAGCTGCAATTTTTTCAGAAAGTCCGCCTAAAAACGGGAACCCAGGAGCAAACCCAATCATATAGACAAGATACGTCCCGGATGTGTGAATACGTACAACTTCTTCAGGCGTCAAACCATTGATACGGGCGACTTCTTCTAAGTCAGGACCGAGCTCTCCTCCATAACATACAGGAATGTCGACGATCCGGCGCTTTGCCTGATTCCCCTCCTGCCAGTTGTCTTCAAGGAGGTTTTCAATATAGTCTTTGACCCATTCATACGGAGAGATCGCACGTTGCTTAAGCTGAGCAGATTGATAGACCGTATAGGGCTCATAAAAGACGGTCACGTTTGTAAAAGCTTGAACAGCTTCCACATATCCTTCAAATGGATGCTGTTCAATACATGAAAACAGCTGCTTCACACGCTCATGAATGTCTTCACTTATGTCAGTCCCGGCTTGGATGACAATGGCTGCGTCTCCTAGCGGGTGGAACGTGATCGTATCTTTTATCGTTGAAAATGCCACTTTTATGACACCTCTCTTTCTACAGGACACCGAGCTTTTGATCTCTTACATCTGTGATAAACATATGACCGGGTGCATGGGTGATCGCAATATCTGGCTTAGTGTGCATGACGATGGCTTGCGGCGTCACACCACATGCCCAAAACACCAGGACTTCCCCTTCTTTGATCACAGATGGTTCTCCAAAGTCTGGTTGATCTACATGTTCAATGCCAATCACAGCTGGATCACCTATATGGATAGGACCGCCATGTACAGATGGGAATCTAGACGTCACCTGAACACTTCTTGTGACTTGATGTGCTGGGATCGGCCTCATGCTGACAACCATCGGACCATGGAATACACCTGCCCTTTCACATGGAATGTTCGTTTGATACATTGGTACATTATGACCGTCTTCAATATGGCGGACAGGAATGTCATTCAGCATGAGTGCATGCTCAAATGTAAAACTGCATCCGATGAGAAAGCCCACCATATCATCCTCCCAATAGGAAGAAATATCTGTTACCTCTTCTTGAAGAACCCCTTTTTTGTAAACACGGTATTTAGGGAAATCCGTTCGAATATCCGCATCAGGTGCTGAACGCCTTGGCACTGGATCACCTGGGTCGAGCACATCAAGCAAAGGACACGAAGCCGGATTCCGCTGACAAAATAAAAGAAAATCGAAGGCCAGCTCTTTTTTGACGATCATTAAGTTGGCTTGCGCAAATCCCTCAGCAAAGCCAGCCGTTGGTCCTGTGATCTTCTGCTTACGAATCAATTCTCTGATTTGTGACGGCTCATAGGTTTGATATGCTTTCATGTGATCAGCTCCATAGTTTTGGAATTTCATTCATGATGGTATATCCGCCCATGATTGCCATGATGACAACAACAAACGCACCTGTTGCTGTCAAAAAGAATGGATGGCGATAATCACCGACAATTTCTTTTTTATAGGCAGCAATCAGCAATGTTCCGAGTGCAAGCGGCAAGATCAATGCATTGATGGCCCCAACCAAAATCAATATGTTCACAGGTCTTCCAATCGTGATAAAACAAATGGTCGAGAGCGCAATGAATCCAACGATAATGCCTCGTTGATTTTTCTCGATTTTTGGTGAGAAGGTTTTAAAGAAGGAAACGGAGGTGTATGCTGCTCCAATGACTGAGGTAATGGCGGCAGCCCACATAATAATCCCGAACATTTTATATCCAACATTTCCAGATGCTAATTGAAAAACAGACGCAGGCGGGTTCGATGGATCAATCTGTAAGCCTTTTGAGACAACTCCTAGAACGGCTAAAAATAAAGCCACACGCATCACGGATGTGATCAAAATACCGAAAATGGAACTTTTCGTCACTTGTGGCAATGCATCCTTCCCCTTAATGCCAGCATCCAGCAGACGATGACCACCAGCAAAAACGATATAGCCACCAACTGTCCCGCCGACCAGTGTGACAATTGATAACATGTCAATTTTCTCTGGCACGAAAGTTCTCATGACCGCTTCTCCAACTGGCGGTGCTGTGGAAATAGCCACATACAGCATCAGACCAATCATGACAAAACCAGCGATTTGTGTGAATCGGTCCATCGCTTTTCCTGCCTCTTTGATGACAAAAATGAGAATGGCAATGACTGCACTGACCCCAGCCCCTATGCGGGGATCGACGCCGAATATGACCTGAAAACCGAGACCCGCACCGGCGATATTTCCAATATTAAAGGCAAGACCCCCAATAACAATCAAACAGGCTAACACATATCCAAGACCCGGCAGAACCATATTGGCAATGTCCTGTCCTCTTTTTTCCGAGACGGCAATGATACGCCATACATTTGTTTGCGCAAAAATGTCTAGCAAAATGGAAATCAAAATGACAAACCCAAAGCTAGCTGCGAGCTGCTGTGTGAACACCGTTGTTTGTGTTAAAAATCCCGGTCCAATGGCGGACGTTGCCATTAAAAAGGCTGCGCCCATCAGCATAGAACGGTTCCCTTTTGGAGCTTTCATCTGTTTGGCTTTCTCTCTTTTCATGCTGTTTCCCCCTTTGATGACGATTTATCGAAATGCCTTGAGTTGAATAGTGGCTTCTTTTAGCTTCGCTGTAATGGTTTTTGCAAATTGAAGCGCGTGACTGCCATCCCCGTGGATGCACACCGTATCTGCTTTGAGCTGAACATCTTCCCCTTGCACTGTCCGCACTTTCCCCTCTCTTACCATACGGATGACCTGCTGAACTGCCCTTTCATCCTCTTCAATGAATGCATGAGGTTCACGGCGGGATGTCAATGTCCCGTCTGGTTGATACGTCCGATCAGAAAAAACTTCATGTGCCACTTGAAGACCGATTCTTTCCCCTGCTGACGCAAGTTCACTGCCTGACAGCGCAAATAACACAAGGTTAGGATCAATATCATACACAGCCTTCGCAATTGATTCAGATAATTCAGTATTTTTAGCCGCCATGTTGTAAAGGGCGCCGTGTGGTTTGACGTGCTGCATCGTACCGCCTTCTGCTTTCAGAAAGGCTGATAGTGCACCAATTTGATAGATCACAAGATCATAGGCCTCCTCTGCTGAGATAGCGATTGGACGTCTGCCAAAACCGACTAAATCTTGCAGACCTGGATGTGCACCAATTTGGACCCCTTTATCCAGTGCCATTTTAACCGTCTTTCTCATCACAGTTGGATCTCCCGCATGAAAACCGCATGCAATATTGGCTGAGGTGACATATTCAAGAATTTGTTCATCTGAACCGATGGTGTATTGACCAAAACTTTCTCCCAAATCACAGTTAATATCCACTTGATACATAGAACCCCTCCTTGTCGTTCCGAATTACGGAATAGAAAGTCCGAATATTCGAATTTATATTGATTATACCAACTTTGGATAGACTGCACATGAAATTGTCAGAAAATATAACAATAGAACTAGGAAATTGTGTCTCTTGCAAACTTTTGGTCTCATTCTCAAAAAGGTTATTCTATCAACCTTTTTGAACATTAAATAAGAACAAACGTTTGAAAACAAATGCAGACAAAAGCATTCATTTGGGGGAGTATTGGGGGAGTTTTTTAATAATTGACAGACGTAAAAGGAGCGTAAAATGAACATAAACAAAATAAGATCACTCTTTTATAAGACATCAAAATACCTGGGTGACGTCAATGCCGTTCAAAAAGGTACTATCGGAAAACGTATCATGCGACGTGCTGCGGGTAAAACAACCGGCAAGCTAATGAAAAAGATATTCAAATAAGATAGTCCGTCCAGGGTGGTGATTTTATGAATGATCTTGAGAGGAAGCTATACAGGATCATATATAATATGATCAGGAAAAGACGAACAGTCCATTAGAAAAACCGTTAGAAACCTTATGTCTAGAAATGAACTGGCGTGGGATAAGGAGAAGCAGGAATGGAGATTCAAATAAAAAAGAAGCCCCGAAAAGGGCTTTTTTAATTAAGCAAAATAACCGATACTTGTTGTATGTCCCCGTTGGGCTTCATTATGGATATCGTTAGATGAAACATAACTAAAAGCACCTAACACACTGACAATAATTAATACGGCTGCTACTGACTTAAATTTCATAAAGACAATCCCCTCTCTTAATTTGGAGTTGGAAATAAAGAATCTTCTCATAAAATTCGTTTGCACGCTCTTTATCTCCTGCCTTATTATAATGCTTCGCCGCATCTTTCGATAAATCTTCAAGATTCGCATAAAGAAATTTTGACTCCAAATAAGACATTGCTTCTTTTAAACGACTAACATTGTTTTCTAAATACAATGATCTCAATAGAATGAATGTATTTAAAAATATGTCGTCTTTCAATTTTCCAGCCAATTCTATTCCCTCGTTTAAAGCGTATAACCCTAAATCATTTTGATCAGTTTTAAAGTATGACTTTGTCAACATAACCATCGGATCAAGAATTTTATTTAAATGTTCGTATCCTTGTTCTTTAAATGAATGGATTGATTCGTTAAAGTATTTGATAGCCATTAATAGTTCATCATTGTGGAAATAACTTAATCCTATATTATAAAGCGAAGATCCTTTTAGTCTTTTTGTTGAGTTGTCAGAAGCTTTTTTTAGTGCGTATTCAAAATGAGGCATTGCTTTTTCAGGGCAACCCATATCAATATAATTTAATCCAATAACAAAAGAACACTGTATCTGCCTAACAGTATAAGTGTTTTTTTCTTTGTAACAATCTATTGCTTGGGCTATATGGTGCATAGACATGTGGTTTTGTTTCATGTGGTAATAGATTTCCGCTATCTTGAAATTAAACTCGGCACGTTCAATATCATCACTTACAAGAGATAGCTTTTTTTCTGCTCGTTTGTAGAAGGTAATAGCGTTGAGGTATTCATAGTTTTCAAATTCGTACATGCCGTAGAAAAAGTTAAAATAATAATCTAGCAAGCCTGTTAATTTCTCTTGATCCTTTTTTATTTTCATTGCTAACTCTCTAAAGTTGGCGCGCTCTTTCCCATTTTCCAATGGGTTCAAATAATCCAACATTAATTTATGTCGGAACTCCATGAGTGAGAAATACAATAATAAATCTTGATTTTCTTCCATATCATCGAGCAAAGATTTTATTTCTTCTTTATATGCTTCGGCGTCCGGTACGTTAAATCTTTGAATATGATAATACCATTCATTGATTTTCATACCGACATGAGAAGATAGAACTATCTCCATAAGACCCTACCCCTCCCTTGCTATTCCCTATAATGACATATATTATCATTTTCCGAATAATTCCACACCGAAAAGAAACCGCAAAAGTTAGGGTGTTTGATAGGGTAAAGTCTTATTCAGAGCAATTTTGACTAACTAATATAAAAAAAGAGCCTAATTAAAATAAACGGCTCTTTTTTAAGTCATCAGCTATTAGATGTTTTCGTGTTCTTTCTTTTAATAAAATAAATTACTGCTGCGATTATGACTACAGGTATAACCACAAATAGACTAACCCCAATAATCGTATTCCAAGGCATATTTACTATCTCCTTTCATAAAGATTTAATGCCATTTAGACCATGTTTTAGAAGCTACATCATACGCATTGTTTGACTTCGTCACCACAGATGCTTTTGTCCACATAGTTGTATATGCTGGAATAATAGAATTGTAACGGTGTGTTTTATCCATTGCATATTTTTTGGCATTAGCAACCTTTTTATGACTCACTTTTCCACCATATACTTTACCGATAGATGGAAAGCCTCCACCCCACCCTATAATACCGAATGAATCATGATACGTTTTAAGGGAGACTTGTTTTAGTTTTCCACTGTTTCGAGTCGCTATTATATTCCCGCGATACGATGATGTACCTGCAAGGAATGCAATATTTTGATACATTGTACCTTTTACAGTCACTTTTGTTCCATATTTCTTTTTAGAAACAGTGAAACTTTTTGATGATTTAATCCCTTTAGTGGAAATTTCTTCGTTTTGTTCCTGACGTTCAACAACTGCTTGAGTTAATAAAAATAAGGTATCTTCTTTTGATAAAACATCACCTTCATCATAACCCTCACTAATTGCTGTCTTTTGATCAATAATATCTTCTTCACTTAGAGCCTTGTAGTTTTCTATGTCTTCATTTGTTACAATATCCGTTGCTTTTTCAAACGTTAAATACTGATCGTTAGTTTCTTCTGCGGTTGCTACAATGGGTGTGATCGCAAACAATAATAGGACAGCAACAAAGATTTTCAAACTTGTTATAAATCTCTTCATTTTGTTTCCCCTTTGAATTGTATTATTAAAAAATTACGACTAGACTCGTAATTTGATAATCAACACTTTAACGATCTTTTCAAGTGTTAATTATAGAATATTATGGTATTGAATACAATATATTACTTAGATCGAATTAATCAAAAGGGATATGGGAATATGTATGTTTTATATAGGTGCAAATACTTTAGATATTTAACTATACTTCAGAAAGTTTACTTATTAGATGTTACTAATCAACATACAAAAAAACCCCCATCCTAAAAAGGACAGGGGTTTTACTCATTTCAATGCTTTTTCTAGCGCTGCTTTAGTCTTCGGTCCATAGATCCCATCAGCAGCAAGACCATGCATCAATTGGAATCGTTTGACTGCATCCGCTGTTTTTGGTCCGTAATATCCATCGACGCCGTTATTTTTCGCCCCTTTGTCCGGGTAATAGTAAACCGCCGCCAGGGCTTCTTGTACGGCTTTTACTGCTGATCCCTTTGTAAGAGGCTTTGTAACTTTTAAAATACCTGTTGGCAAGCTATATGACTTTTTAGCGGGCTTTGAAGCTGCTGTTTTGGATGGTGCTGCTGTTGTTGGTTTAACAGTCGGCTTTTTATTTGTGTGAGCAACGGCGATACCGCCTTTGAAGCTGTCCCAACGATTAAGCAGCTTGCGGGGACATTCTTTCCCGCTCCAATGCTTATGCGGCACAACGTTTGCCAACGGAATCCCTTGATCCTGCATTAACTGGCGAATTAACCATTGAGCGTTCTCGACTGCTTTCTCAAAATTACCATCACTATTTTCACAAATTTCAATGCCGATCGACTTCATATTTCCCGTGCCTCTGCCATCCCCTGCGTGCCATCCGTTTTCGTTTAACGGTAAATGCTGATAGATCACATTTTCGTCTACAGTGTAGTGCCAGCTTACCGCTGTACTAGATCGTTTAACGAATGCTGCGTGACTCGCTGCGTCTGCTCCTTTGGCTGTATTGGCTGTATTGGCTGTATTGTGAACCGTAATATATAAAGGCTTCATATAGTTGCCTGGTCTGTTGCGGTTACTCTTTGAAATATAGTCTTGATTGATTTTTACCATTGTTCATCTACTCCCTTAAAATTGTTTTAGGTATTAAAAAAGAACTGCCTTGGGCAGCCCTTTATTTTGTTAATCCTTTTTGTTGCAGCGCTTCTTTTTGGGCTTTCCCTCGACTTGTCACATAGTTGTTTTTGAACCATGCGACAAGGGTTGTTACTAACGTAAAGACCATTGAGAAGGCAAGGTATAAAGTTTCTGTTAATGTGTTTACCTGGGCCTATCCATCTATTGCTGATCTTCAATTACACAAGATTAAAAAGTATCAATCCATTTTAAAGAACGACTATAGAGATTTTTCTAAGGCAATTCGACTGAATTCTCAAGAAATTGGTGCAGGTTCTTTTGTATATCTTCGTAGAATCTTTGAAAACTTAATTGAAGAAACCAGACAAATCGCATTAGAACAAAATACTGACTGGGACAATAGCGTTTTTGAAGGATCAAAAATAGATCAAAAAATTAAGCTACTTAAAGATTATTTACCAAGCATACTTGTTGAAAATAGAAAGCTATATGCAATTTTAAGCAAAGGTATACATGAGTTAACAGAACAAGAATGTCTTGATCTATTTCCAAAAGTACAACTTGCAATCGAATTAATACTCGATGAAAAAATTCATCAAAAAGAGAAACAAATGAAGATATCATCTGTAAAGAGCTTTGTGTCAGCTACTATTGAAAAATTTAAAAGTTAGAGGTTAAACCATCTTTTCAGGATGGTTTAATTTTCATGCAGACGCCTTTGAAGATGCACTCAATTTATAAACTAGGGGAGGTTTTTGGAGAGGTTTAAAATAAATACCCTAAAAACCCCTTTATACCAGTGTATTTCAAGCTCATATAACAACATTAGAACTAGGAGAAAACAAAAAAGTGAGAGGTCATGTCCTCTCACTTTCAGCGTGTAGACAAACCCTCGCTTTCTTTGTCAATCCTGCGCGCTGGTACTCACAAATGTCAAATTCGCTCCTCAAAAGTAGCTGTTCTTCCTAGACTTCAAAGGTTTTCTATCACGCAAAAGAAGACAAAGGACTAAAATCAAGTTCATTTTAGCCCTTTGTCAACAATCTGTTTTTCTACTCGTTTATTTAGACAGCACCCAATGCTGGATGGCTTTTGCTACCCCGTGTTCTGTATTAGGAGCCGTAATCCAATCAGCCGCTTCTTTCACAACTTCTTGTGCATTGCCCATTGCAATGCCTAATCCGGCTTCTTGAATCATCGCCATATCATTCAGACTGTCGCCAAGTGACATGACGTTGTCCATTGTACAGCCAATGCGTTCTGCGACTTTTGCAAGAGCTGCCGCTTTGTTAATGCCTGCTGCATTGACTTCGATATTGGTTGGACTGGAATTCGTGATTTCTAGCTGTCCATTTGTTTTCAATGTATGGAGGACTTCCTCACGAACAGCATCGTCATGAATATCAAAACCAAATTTCAACCATTCGTGGTCATGAATGCGTTCAGGGAATTCCCCTCTCCACACCTTATCCACAGTAGATGCCCAGTAATCGGTCTCGTATCTGTTTTTTAGATCCCACATCATCTGAACGTGATCGGGATGCAGCAGTTCCCGTTCAATCAACTGGAAGTTTGAATCCCAAATTTCACTTCCGTTCGCTGTGACAAGATAGGAAGAGAGTTTCAGCGGCTCGACCAGCTCTCGGCATGTCATCAGCGTACGTCCTGTACTAATCACCACATGGACCCCTTTGGCTTCTGCTTCTTTAATGGCTTGTTTATTTTCCTCAGGAATGACGTGCTCACTATTTAACAGCGTGCCATCCATATCAATGGCAATCAATTGGATGTCTTTCTTATCAGCTTGTGTTGACAAATTGAGTACCCCACTTTGTATCATTTTTTGAATCTATCTTTATTTTAATATAAAGATGAAGATGGCACAAAGGGACGAGTTTGATCCCAAAGAAAAAAGACCTTGTGACAGGTCTTTTTCTTCTTCTTAACGTTCACATGCGATGCCGTCTTTATCACGGTCAAGGTGTTTATTTTTTAAGTAAAGTGCTTTTGATACATAAGGCTTGTACTTCGTTTTTCCACCTTTGTTTTTCGTATTTTTGCTTTTTGCTACGCCGCCTTTATACACTTTGTTGAGTGCTTTGCAGTTTTTGTACTTGACTGTTTTTGCATCCGCTGTGTGAGTGTCAACTTGTGTAAAGCTAAGTAAAAGACCGAAAGACAAGACAGCGACCATGATTTTTTTTAAAATGTAAGTCCCCCCTATTATTTCTCATTTTACATTTTTATCATATGTCACCACATTTTGTTTTTCAAGACGATTGAGGTGAAAATATTGGTTTTTTTGGAATTTAATAATTCTTATGACCTATATGTTAAAATGAGTGGGAAACCTTTCCGGTTTTGACACGTATATGAAGAGAGGAGCTTTCCATATGAAAATGAAATATACCATTCTATATGTAAACGATGTTGAAGCAAGTATTCAGTTCTACCATCATATCCTCGGTTTCCCGATTAAATTGAGAGTTGAATCCTATGTTGAGTTTGATACAGGAGAAGTGACCTTATCGATTAATTCACGCCAAGATGTGAAAGAGGCACTTGGTCTGCCTGTTCCAGAGGCAGTTAGCTCGTCACAAACGTTTGAGATTGGCTTTGTTGTGGATGATGTGAATGAAACCATTGCGGCCTTGAAGGAAAAAGGAGTACCTGTCATCAAGGAACCTGCCAAGAAGCCGTGGGGACAAACGGTTAGTTACGTGTCTGATCCTGATGGACATTTCATTGAAATATGTGATGTGGTCTCCTAATAGCTGTCCGAAGGAGTGAAGCGTAATGAGAAAGAAACATGCTGTTTTTGCTGGTGTTTGCTCCATGCTGGTGATTTGCAGTGCGGCGCTCATATTACAGCACCATGAATGGATTGGATTCGTCAGTGGTGGAATCTCTATTATTGCGTTCGTTGCATCTGGATTTCTTATGGGTGCATGGACCAACGGGGAAGAGGCACGAGCGGCCTATCACTCTGAAACAAAAGAACACCGGATGTTTCGTCTTGATACGGCGTTTCTTTTCATCATCTTTGCTCTTCCGCATATGGGTGCAGCACTGTTATATGTTTTTATGTAAATAGTTGATTTGGTTCAAAGGAGTAATTAATATGGCTGTTTTTGTCTTATTCGTTGTAGTTGGTTTACCCGTGATCTCTGTGCTGATTGGTATTTTCGGCACATTGTTTTTAAAGAACATTTGGTTTCCCATCTTGATTGTGCTGGTAGCGAGTGTGATTCTGATGTTCACCTCTATTGGTGGAAATAAAACCTTTCTCATTTGGGTCATCGTCTACACAGTCTGTGCATTTCTCGGTGCATTCATTACAAAGCGATTCAAAGCTGTTTCATAAATACTCATCAAAAAAAGAACAGTTTGCACTGTTCTTTCAGATTGTTGACAAAGGGCTAAAATGATTCTTTATTTTAGCCCTTTGTCTTCTTTTCAGCGTGATAGAAAACCTTTGCAGCCCTAGGAAGGACGAGTACTGGAGCGAATTTGACATTCGTGAGCACCAGCACGCAGGACTGACAAAGAATGCGAGGGTTTGGCTACACGCTGAAAGAACAGTTTGCACTGTTCTTTTTTTGATTAAATATCCGCACACCATAGCTCTATTTCGATTTTCAGCTCTGGCCACCCTAATGCAGTCACATAGGCAACGGTCATTGATGGATATGCCGTTTTGAAGATTGCATCCCACTGTGGATATAGATGATCCCAATCAATTTCTTCTGTTGCCCAAATATTGACTTTGATGACGTGTTCTTCATTCAATCCTTCTGATGCAAGGATTCTCTTTATATTTTCAAACGTATTGGTGACTTGGTCGTTTAAGCTTGATGGGATCTGTCCATCCGCTCCTGTCCCTACTTGACCTGATGTCACAAATAACCCCGCACCCTTTGGCACCCTTGTGATATGACTGTAGTTGCCAACGGGTTTCGGCATACTTTCTGGGTTTTTTCTCGTGATTTTTTCCATCCCTCACTCACTATGATTTTTCTGCGTGTTTTTCCTCCTGTAGACAGACTTCACCAATTTTTGTCTATCCTAAAAGAAAACAGCAGTGGAGTATCCGTAGCCACAAGGTAAGAACATCAATATTTTCTTTTTCATGGACGAAACACTCCTTTTTGATTGCGTGAGCAAGGTTTAGATTTATTTCATCCTACCTGATAAATGAACCACAGTCAAAAATAAATGATAACGTGTAACATCTTGATTCTTATTGCCCATTATCTAAAATCGTTCTTTTCTTGTTCATGGTTTGTTCAAATTTCTTCTATATAGTAGATCGTAATAGGAGGTAGGATACATCATGGCAAAAATAAATAAGAAAATGATTAGTCTTTGCACCGCAGCCATCAGCAGCTTATACATCACTGGTTATGCAACTACCCATCACGCTCAAGCCGTTCAAACAGCACAATCAAATACACAAGTAGACGCTTCTTCAAACAATACATCTCTCACATCAGATACTACCGCCACTCAAACAGAAGATACCACTTCAGAAACTGAACTCAAGGATGGTACTTTTTCTGGTACTGGATCAAATGAGATTGGCTCTATCAGTGTATCTGTTACCATCAAACAAGGAAATATCACTTCTGTCGAGATTACGAGTGATAACACGAGATACGGGCAAAGCTCCATTTCATCATTACCTAATGAAGTGGTTATCAGACAAAGTGCTGATGTAGATACGGTGAGCGGTGCAACATTAAGTACTCAGGATTTTGAAACAGCCGTTGCTCAGGCTTTAGAGCAGGCAATGGCATAGAGAGGAGACACTATGATGAAATGGTTAGGACAACAAAAACTCATTACTTTTCAAAAATCCATGCTGGCTATGGGAACTGTTATCAATATTCAAGTGGTTGCCTATGAAGAAGATCGACGGGCTGTTTTAGAAGACATCGACCGTGCCTTTTCCATTTTTTACGATATCGAGCATCGTTTTAGCCGTTTCCGTTCTGATTCTGAAGTCATGAAGTTAGCCAATCGTTCAAAGCAAGAGGTATTAGTCAGTGAAATGCTTTTCGATTTAACAGCCTATGCGCTAGAGTTAGCCGAGTTAACAAATGGCAAGTATGATCCAACCATCGGAAAAATCATGGAACAAAAAGGATTCAATCGGTTATACACGACAGGACAGACTTTTTCATCAGATGACGTTCCACACACAGCCGTTCATTACCGTGACGTCCAGTTAAACGAGACGAATCGGACGATTTATTTGAACAAACCGCTTATTTTGGATTTCGGTTCTATTGCAAAGGGATTTGCGTGCGATCTTGCCGCAAAAGAGCTTGAAGCATGGGAAGGCTTTATGATAAATGCTGGTGGGGATGTGTTGGTATCTGGATTTAACGAACAACAAGAAGAGTGGACAATTGGGATTCGGCATCCCATTCACAAACAGACCAACATCTCGGTCATTCAAACGACTAATTTTGCGATTTGTACATCTGGAAGCTATGAACGGATCAGTCGTTATGATCCTCATACGCACCATTTGATACACCCTCAAACGAAACAGTCTGAACAAAGTTTGTTAAGCTGTACCGTCATTGCACCACTCGGTATGCTCGCAGATAGTCTCTCTACAGCTGCTTTTTTATTAGGTAGAGAAGGAGGTTATTCTTTTTTAGCCGAACATGAAATACCTGCCGTGATGGTAGATCAAACCGCTGATATGATCGTAACACCGGAGATGAAGGAGGTTCACTCATGGAATCACAACCAGCACCTATCACAAACCAAACATTTTTGAAACCATCACCCTCACTAAAAACCTACATTCGGACACCAAAACGGTATGTCATCGCCATTCTTTTGGTCCTTTTAGCCGCCGGGAGTCTGCACGCTGGTTTTCTTAGTGGTCTCGCTACAGTTGCTACCAGCATCGGGACAGCACTAATTATTGACTCTTTCATCTCAAGAGTGATTTGGAAAAACAATAAACACACATTCCCTGATGGAGCTCTGCTCACAGGGCTGATTATTGGCATTGTTCTCAGTCCAGCCACTTCTTTTGCTGTATCTGCTTTCACAGCCGCAGTAGCCATTTTATCTAAGCATGTCATCACTTATCAAAAGAAACCAATTTTGAATCCAGCCGCATTTGGTTTGTGGCTCTCAGTCATTTTATTTTCTTCCAATCAAAGCTGGTGGGGCGGTATGTCTCTTCTACCTTGGTGGACCCTATTCCTAGTGGTGGTCGGCGGTTATTTGGTGACAAGCCGCGTACAAAAGTTCCCGCAAGTTTTCGCCTTTCTAGCAGCATACGGCCTGATCCACCTCATATTGGGATTCATCGGCCTAACGGATGCTTCATCTGCTTTTATGACGCCCTACTTAAATGCCGTCTTGTTCCTTGCATTCTTTATGTTGACTGATCCACCTACTTCACCAGCAAAGAATCGTGATCAAATCATCTTTGGTATCCTCTGTGCTGTCGTTTCGTGTGTGGACTTCTATTTATTTAATAGCTTATCTTACTTACTCACAGGGCTTTTATGTGCCAATGCTTGGAAAGCCTATCGAACGTACCAAACAAATCAAAAGCGACGGGCAAAAAGGACGAAAGTCGTCTAAATAAAAAAACGGGCATCGACTTTTCGACGTCCGTTTGGCCATACCTTATAAACGATAACGTGCAATATCTTGATTCAATCGCATGCTTAGCTCATTGAGCCTTTCTGCTGCCTTCGCCACATTGGAGATGGCGGTGACTTGTTCGTCAGTAGATGCAGTGATTTCTTCAATCGCTGCGGCATTTTCTTGAGAAATATGCGCTGCACCATGCATCGCTTTTGTGATGAGGTCGTTTTGTTCTAGTAAGGTATTCAGCTCTTTTGCCATCGCATTCGTTTCAACGATGGTTTGTGAAATCGATGTAGAGATGGAATTGAATTCTTGTTCTGTTGCGTGAACCGCTTCATCAAGCTCGGCAAAACGATCCATTGTTTTGGACATCATGCCAGCTGTAGCCGTCGTTTCTTCTTTAATGCCTTGAATCATCTGCTGTATTTGAACGGCTGATTGCTTTGTCTGTTCAGCTAAATTCCGCACTTCACTTGCCACAACCGAGAATCCTTTGCCATGCTCTCCTGCACGAGCTGCTTCAATGCTCGCATTCAGGGCCAATAAGTTCGTTTCATTTGAAATGCTTTCAATGGTATCTGTGATTTGAGAAATATCTTGTACTTTTGTACTTAACTGCTCAATCCCTGATCGAATGCCTTGAGATGCCTGAATGGATTGTTCATTTGATTGTTTTAATTGCTGGACAATTTGCTGACCCTGCTGGGAAGATTGGTTCGACTGGTCTGAAATTCGTTTGATCTGGTCGCTTTGTTCTTTGACATTTTCAATGGATTGATTGAACTGAGTCATTTGTTGATTGGCTACCTCAAGGTCTGATGCTTGATGAAGGGTCCCAGTTGAGATATCTCCAATCGCTCGGCCAATTTCTTCACTGCTAGCGGATGTTTCTTCAGAGATGGCGGATAGATCTGTCGCAGATTCGACGAGCTGGCTGCTCGTTTCCTGCAAACCGCTCACAAGTGCTCTAAGCTCTCCTGACATATGATTAAAGCCTTTTGCCAGCTGTCCAATTTCATCCGAGGTTTCTTTTAAGCTGGTGCGTTCAATATTGCCCGCCGCAATTTCTTTTGAAGCAGCCGTAACTTGCTTGAGCAGTCTCACTTTTCCTCGGGCTGCCAAATAAAAGACACCCATACTTAAAAGAGCGACACCTGCTGTAATGAGAATAATATAGAGCTTCATCTGCTCTAGTTCTTTATAAAATTCATCCTGAAATACGGCGATTCCTATACTCCAATTCCACGGTGTAAACTGGTTCATATAAGCGAGTTTTTGCTTTTCTTCCCCCGTGGCATCGTCTTTATCCAAATAGGTGATATAGTGTGCATCCTCGCCTTTTGCTGTGGCGCCAGCGACCATTTTTTGACGATTTGTCGTGTTATCTGGGATGACGCCGATGTCGTTAACTGGATGAACCTGTGATGAATAATCGGCTCCATATGCGACAAGGTAGCCTTTATTTTTATAGATGAAATCTGATTTTTGAAATTGATACCCTTTCCCGTTGTCATTCTTCGGCCCGCTCAAGTATATACGGGCTTGTTCCTGCGCCTGTTCAAGCGTCAGTTCTTTTTTCTCCACACGGTCGTTCAATTGTTCAAGAGTGGCCATCGCTCCATTTACGATGTGTTTTAAATCTGCTTTCCCTGCATCAATTAAGACATTTTTCGCTAAAAAATACCCCGTTGTTCCTACAAGTCCGCCTGTTAAAATTGTAATAACGATAATGGCTGACATCAATTGAAAAAAGACACTCCTTGAAGCAAACGCTTTCTTTTTCATGTTCTAATTCCCCCTTACTACATATATCGTCATGCAGGGGAAAGTATTAAAAAAGTCATAGAAAAATCCCTTTCACGTTAGAGAAAGGGATCTCAGATTGTTGACAAAGGGCTAAAATTGATTTTAGCCCTTTGTCTTCTTTTCAGCGTGATAGAAAACCTTTGCAGTCTAGGAAGGACGAGTATCGGAGCGGAGCGAATGAGAGATTCGTGAGCACCGACACACAGGACTGACACCGAATGCGAGGGTTTGTCTATACGCTGAAAATCCCTTTCACGTTAGAAAGGGATTTTTTGATTATCGCTCGGTTTCTTTGAGGATGTCTTGATAGAGATCGTCTTCAGGTTTGAGTCCACATACCTCTTGAAGCACACCTTCAATGCCTTTTTCTTTCCTTAATGCCTGCAAGCGAACCGCTTCTTCGTCTTCTGCAAAGTCGTAAGCCAAAGCGGCAGCGATACCTTTGATTAAGTACACTGGCTGCTTGATCTTTTTCGCTGGACCGATTAAACGGTCATCTGCTCCCAGCTTTCTAAGAGGAGAGCGTGCGACACGAGTCACTTCATCGGAAATAAACGCATTTTCAAATCGTTTGATGATTTTTTGAATGTACGCATCATGTTCTTCTTTTCGGAAGCCATACGCGTCAATTAAATAACTGCCCGTTTCATGAAGGGCACCTTCGACCACTTGACGAATGTCTGGTGTATCAACAGCTTCTTTAATGGTTTTTACGCCTTGCTGATACCCGACATAAGCCGCTAGTGCATGTCCTGTATTGACGGTGAAGAGCTTCCGTTCAATATACGGCGTCAAATCTTGGACAAAGATCGCTCCGTCAATTTGCGGAACATCTCCAATAAAGCCCGTCTCATCAATGACCCACTCGAAAAATGGTTCAACCGACACTTTGAGAATGTCCTCATGGTGCTGAATCGGAACAATGCGATCAACCGCAGCGTTTGGAAAGCCCACGGTTTGTGATATCGCTGCTTGCTCATCTGCTGTTAAATGAGAGAACACCGCTTCTTTTAAATGAGCACTTCCCCCAATCATATTTTCACATGCCACGATGTTGATGATATGGTCCGGCTTTTTTTGTTTTAATCCTTCAGCAATCGATGAGGCAATGATCTTCAATACGGCTGGCCCAACAGCTGTTGTAATCAAATTGGCTGTGGCAATCGCCTCTGTTAATGCTGCTGGATTTTGCGAAGAATTGATCGCTGATACGGGCCCGACGATTTCTTGCTTCTGCCCTGGTGCTGCGAGTTCAACCGTGTATTCTCCTCTTTCATTCAGCTCATTGATGACCGCTTCATTCACATCGGTAAAGACAAGCTCAAAGCCTGATGCCTTTAACAAAGATCCGATAAACCCTCTGCCAATATTCCCTGCTCCAAAATGAAGTGCCTTCATGTTAGTTCACCTCATTAAAGATGGCGATCAGTTCATCCTGATCCTTTGCATGAATGATCCGTTCTACATTTTCTTCTTCTGAACAGACAATCGCAATTTGAGACAGAATATCAAGATGCTCGTTGTTTTTCCCAGCGATCCCAAAGACGACTTTCGCCACATTTCCTTCACCATATTTAACACCATCTGGAATTTGGATAATCGAAATCCCTGAATGAAGGACAGCCGCTTTCGCATCCTCTGTTCCATGAGGGATTGCAATGCCGTTCCCCATAAATGTAGAAGAGATCTCTTCTCTTTCAAACATTTTGTCGACATAATCACTTGTGACATAGCCGTTTGCTACGAGGACTTCGCCTGCTTTTTTGATGGCTTCTTCTTTAGAACCTGCTTGTTCGTTTAGAAAGATATTGTCTTTAGAAAGTACTTGTTTCATACATGATCACACACCTTTTTTAGAATAAAAATCAGGAAAACAACCAAAACGGGGAGTTCAATTAGGAAAAATTGGACTCAACCCGTTTCGTCATGTTATTTTTTCAATTTCTCAATCAGCTCGTCATATTTCGGGCTGTTTAAGAAATTATCCACTGAGATATGCACAGCGCCTGGCAGCTTTGCCTTGGCTCTGTCTGTTAAATCTTTATGAGTAAAGACCACATCCGCATCGTCTGGGATGTTGCTGATAGATGTGTTTGTCACATCGATATCAAGCTCTGCCTTTTTCACTTTGTTTTTCAGAATGGACGCACCCATTGCACTTGAACCCATCCCTGCGTCGCAGGCAAAGATGATTTTGTTCACGTCATCTGGATTGACGTCACTTGGAGATGCTGCTTGCTCGTTTGCTTGAGCGTCTTCTTTTTGTGCCGTAAGAGCAGCGGCTGCTGCACTTTTCTTGCCTTTCATGTCCTGCATCTTTTCTGTTGCTGCTGTTAAATCTTCGTCAACTTCTTTAGACGCTTTCAAAATGACCGATGCAACAAGGAACGATACGATAGCTGCTACGACAACCCCTGCTAAAACGGCAAGGTGACCGCCTTTTGGAGACATCAGCATAAGCGCAATAATACTTCCTGGTGACGGCACTGCTTTTAATCCTGCATTTAATAATGTGAACGTCAGGACACCACTTGCTCCCCCTGCAATGACAGCCAAAATGAGTTTTGGTTTCATTAAGATGTACGGGAAGTAAATTTCATGGATTCCTCCTAAGAACTGAATGACAATGGCACCTGGTGCAGACTGTTTCGCATTTCCTCTTCCAAAGAACATGTACGCAAGAAGAACACCTAAGCCTGGACCTGGGTTTGTTTCAAGCAAGAACAGAACAGATTGCCCTGTCTTCGCTGCTTGCTCGACCCCTAACGGACCTAAAATACCTTGGTTAATCGCGTTGTTTAAGAATAATACTTTTGCAGGTTCAATGAAGATACTTGCCAGCGGTAGTAAATGAGCATTGACAATGATATCTACACCTGCCGCAAGGGCTTTATTCAGACCTAGTACCACTGGGCCGATAGCATAGAATGCAATGGCAACAAGAATGGCACCGAGGATACCTGCCGTAAAGTTATTCACAAGCATTTCAAAACCTGATCTGATTCGGTCTTTGAACAGCTGGTCGATTTTCTTAATAAGATAACCGCCCAGCGGCCCCATGATCATGGCACCTAAAAACATTGGAATGTCTGAGCCAACAATGACCCCAATCGTAGCTGTAGCACCGAGCACTCCGCCTCGATGGTCATAGACGAGTTTACCGCCTGTGTAACCAATTAAGAGCGGCAGTAAGTAGTTAATCATCGGTCCAACGAGTGTAGCTAATTGCTCATTCGGAAGATAACCACTTGGAATGAACAAAGCTGTAATCAGTCCCCATGCAATAAATGCACCAATATTCGGCATAATCATGCCGCTTAAATAGCTTCCAAAGCGCTGTACTTTCACGCGGAATCCGCTTTTTTCCTGCATCTGTGAAAACCCCTTTCTTCTCTCCCTTTATTTCGGGCTTTATAGGTCAAAAGATATAAGAACAAGAGTCAGTGAAGCCCTTATACCTATCGTAAAACGCTTTCACTTTCCCTTCAATTGAAACTAAATGTCACTTTGTCACTTAGTGTGTGACAAAATTGAAAAATGATGTGACACTTCTCGGCATACCATAGATGATAGCGGGGTAAAAGTTGAATCTACTGTTGTTTTGGCGCAAAATTCATTGGAATTTCACAACTTTCAAATGGTCACTTCTTGTTTCCTCTACTTAAATCGAATAGGCTTATATTGATCAAACATTCAAGAAACGTCTGCGCAGACAAGACATGACACAGAAAAAGTGAACCATCTTGCTATTTGTTTCGTTTACCTTTTAGAGTGGGCGGTACAATAGAAAGAGCGGTTTTTTCTGTGACTCACAGTTTACTGCCGCTTTCTTTCTGATACATGAGACATTTTCATAGGTAGAAAGGCGGTTATTCACATTGTTGAAATATCGTAAGTGGCTTCTGCTGCTTCTCTTCATGTTCTCATTTTTCATTCCAAAAGAAGCATTTGCTCATGCATATGTGGTGAGCTCAAATCCAGTAGCAAATGAAGAGCTGGATCAGCAGCCTCCTGCAGTCTCGATCACCTTTAGTGAAGGAATCGAAAGTGGATTTCATGCCATTAAGGTGTTCAATGCAAAAGGGGATCGTGTAGATCGAGGAGATACGGTCATCAAAGAGCAAAAGATCATGGAAGCAGCTTTAAAAAAGAATTTACCTAAAGGCATTTACACCATTCAGTGGAATGCGGTATCAGCCGATGGGCACTCTGTGTCTGGCATGATTCCGTTTAGTATCGGAAAAGCGGATGGAGGATTTGATCAATTAGATCAAGGACAATCAAGTGAATCCATCGACATGGCTCCAACCATTGACAAAGCCTTTCTGTATACGTCATTTAGCTTATTTCTTGGAACCATTTTATTTGGGCTTCTATGGTTTAAAGCGGTCATAACCGACGTTTTAGCTCGGCGAATGAAGCGACTCTTAACTGTTTCACTGATCATGATGGGCGGAGCACTCTTGTTCCAGCTGCCGATTCAAACTAAATCAGCGGCAGACGTTTCCTTTTTAGGAGCATTTCAACCATCGCTTTTACAAGAAACCATTGCGTCGACTTCGGGCGGGAGTCTGTGGATGATGCTAATGGCGTCATTTGTTCTACTGACGATCTGGACGATTGTGGCGATGAAAAAAGGAAACTTCACTTCCTTCCGGGTATGGCTGTTCCCGCTGCTCATTTTCACTGTGCTCCTTTGGCTGAAAGCACAAATCGGTCATCCAGCCGCTACAGATAATAAAATACTGACAACGTCACTTGACTTCATTCATCTCGTTTCTGCATCTATTTGGGTCGGCGGTTTAACAGCCATTGTCCTTCTTTTGATGAAGAAACTGCCAAATGAAGATCAGCCGCTCATACGCAGCACCCTGACAGCTTTTCATCCGTGGGCACTGCTCTCAGTTGGACTGATTGTGTTTTCTGGGTTTGTGAATGCGATTTTTATTCTGCAATCATTTGATGCCCTTTTCCAATCAGCTTATGGACGCACCTTCTTAATCAAACTTGGTTTATTTATCATCATGGGTCTTCTTGGGCTCGTCCATTATTTGATGCTGAGATGGGAAAAGAAGCAGAAACGAAACGTATCTTTACGAGCAGAGTGGATCATTGGGATCGCTATTTTACTATTAACAGCCGTATTCACCAATATCCCAAGCCCTCCGCCGCCTGCACCAGAGCCATTCTTTGGAGCCAATCAGGTGGAGCATCGTGACCTTGTGTCTTTGAGCATTACCCCGAATGCTCCAGGTAAAAACACGTTCGAGGTGGCATTTACGAAGAAGGATGGACAAACGATCACAGACATTCAATCAGTGACAGTTAAGATCCACAAAGTCTCCTTGTTCGGTGATGAAACACCAAACGAATTTCAGCTGAAACGATTAAAGAATGGACACTTCTCGGCTGAAAACCTCTTACTAAATGAAAAAGGCACTTGGAAAATTGAGATTCATGCATTAACTGGTTCTTTTGACAACATCGATACGACATTCATTAGAAGAAACTAAAAGGAGTTCATATCATATGAAAAAATACGTTAAAGCTTTATTACCAATGCTTCTCGCTTCATTTTTACTGGCGATTCCTGTAAGTGCACACGTGACAGTCAAACCTGATACATCTGCAACGAATGCTTGGGAAACCTATACGTTAAAAGTACCTTCTGAAAGCGACAGTCCGACAACAAAGGTTGTCATCACGATGCCTAAAGGCGTAGAATTCCAGCAATACGAGCCCGTGCCTGGCTGGAAAACAACAACTGAAGAGAAAAACGGAAAAGTCACAAGAGTCACTTGGGAAGCAACTGGCGATGGTGTCCTTGCTGGGCAGTTCCAGCAATTCGTGTTTGTCGCAAAAAACCCTGAAAAAGCCGGCGAAGCGGCATGGGATGCGTATCAATATTATAAGGATGGAACAGTAGTTGAATGGACTGGCGACAAGGACGCTGATAAGCCTCATTCAATCACAAATATTGTTGCGTCTAATACCGTAACGGATTCACATGGGCAAGAAAAACCAAAAGAAGAAAAGGCATCTGAAACAGCCTCTGCTTCTTCTTCACCACTTGTTCTTGGTCTGTCCATTGCAGCCTTAGTTGTGGCATTGATTGCACTTGGACTTGCTTTTAGAAAGAAATAAACCTTACATGAGCGATCGTTTTTTCAAGCGGTCGCTTTTTATTTTCCCAACCTATCATTTCCAATATAGGATTGAATAGGATACTCGTGCATGCCATAATGAGACACATGACCACCTAGGAGGCTATGAGATGAACCATCTAATCATATTTGCTCATCCCCAGCAAAGCTTAAATCAAACCCTATTAGATCTTGTTGTAAGCACTCTTTTGAACAATGGTCATGATGTGACGGTTCGTGATGTGTATAGCATTGGCTTTCCGCCAGAGCTGACAACAGCAGAAAAGGTTGCCATGAGAAACGGACATGTGCCGGTACCGGTTCAAAGAGAGCAGAAGCTGATTCAACAAGCTGATGTCCTCACGTTTATCTTTCCAATATGGTGGACAGGCTTGCCGGCGATGCTAAAGGGTTATGTGGAGCGCGTTTTTTCAGAGGGGTTTGCGTATGAGATCAATGAAAACGGAGTGGTGAAAAATCTGCTTCGAGACAAAAAAGGGGTCATTATTAATACGCATGATGCACCGAGGACCTTTCTTGATTCAAATATGATCATCACCCCCAGCCATCACATGACGACAGATACAGCCGCCTTCGATCTGATCGGCGTTCAGCCAGTCGAACGGCTCTTATTCAGCAGCATGGAACAAGCATCTGCAGACGACATCCACGAGATTCTCAAAGAAACAAAAGAAACGGTGGATCAACTTTTCCCACCGGCTGTTTAACATAAAAAAGACTGCCGAGTCTTCTCGGACAGTCACAGATTGTTGACAAAGGGCTAAAATGAACTTGATTTTAGCCCTTTGTCTTCCTTTTCAGCGTGATAGAAAACCTTTGCAGTCTAGGAAGGACGAGTACTGGCGCGGAGCGAATTTGACATTCGTGAGCACCAGCACGCAGGACTGACAAAGAATGCGAGGGTTTGCCTACACGCTGAGACTGCCGAGGTTTCTCGGACAGTCTTTTTCACATGTTATTCGTCTAAACCAATTGACACATATTTTGTTTCTAAATAAGGCTCGATGCCTTCGATGCCGCCTTCACGGCCAATACCGCTCTCTTTCATACCGCCGAAAGGTGCCTGCACAGCGGATGGTCCCCCGTCATTCCAGCCAATAATCCCGTAATCTAGATTCTCAGATATATAGAGACCATTGCGGTAATTCTCTGTAAAGAAATAAGCCGCAAGTCCAAAAGGTGTATCGTTCGCTAATTCAATGGCTTCATCTAATGTGCTAAATGTCGTAATGGGTGCAACTGGACCAAACGTCTCTTCATGCATAATGTTCATTGAAGGGTCGACATGAGTTAGCACCGTCGGCTGAACAAAATAATACGACTTCTCATCGTCAAAATGTGTATCGCCGCCGACAAGAACTTTCGCCCCTTTATCCACGGCATCTTGAATTTGGTCGACAATTTTATCGAAGCCTCGTTTATTGATAATCGGTCCGATGGACGTGCCTTCCTCAAACCCATTTCCTACTTTCAGCTTTTCCACTTCTTTGCTGAAGCTTTGCGCAAATGCTTCATGAATTTCTTCATGGACGATTAAGCGATTGGCACAAACACACGTCTGACCTGCATTACGGAATTTAGATGCCACTGCTTGTTTCACAGCCAATTCAAGGTTGGCGTCCTTATCTACGATCAGCGGGGCATGACCGCCAAGTTCCATAGAAACGTGTTTAACCGTGCTCGCACTGTTTTTGATGAGATGTTTTCCAACTGGTGTTGAGCCAGTAAACGTGATCTTGCGGATCAATGGACTATCTGTGAAGATTTCCCCCACTTCTTTTCCATCTCCAATCACCCATTGCAAGGCATCCTCTGGAATTCCGGCTTCATGGCCTAATTTGACAAGCTCAATGGCCGTAAGCGGCGTGTCTTCAGCAGGTTTCACGATAAACGTACAGCCCGCTGCAAGCGCTGGTGCCGCCTTCCTTGTAATCATCGCCGCAGGGAAATTCCACGGTGTAATCGCCGCAACAGGACCAACTGGCTGTTTTGTGACAAATAGGCGTTTGTTTGTCGTATGAGACGGGATCGTTCTGCCGTAAATCCGCTTTGCTTCCTCTGCGTACCATTCAATATATCCAGCGGCATAGACGATTTCCCCTAATGCTTCTTGATACGGCTTCCCGTTTTCTTCTGTGATGATTTTTGCAAGCCTTTCTTTATGCTCGATCATGAGATCAAACCATTTGCGAATGATATTTGCACGTTCATGGGCTGACGTTTTTGCCCATGTTTTGAATGCTTTGTGTGAGCGAGTGATCGCATCTTCAATCTGTTCTTTTGTATGCTGAGCAACTGAGGCAATTTCTTCTCCGGTTGCAGGATTATACACTTTGAGTTCGTTTGTCATGCTCTACCTTCTCCTTCGTTCTTGGATTCATTACATATAGTATATACCCAATGAGTGCCCAACCTAAAAGCAAAATCCATTCAGCTGGCCATGATAAGGAAGCCGGCATCCCTGGAAAATAAAATGACAGAAAAAGGAGACTGAGTCCAATGGCAAAAACGCCGGTCGTCCGCCAATATTTAATGCGGTATGGACGCTCAAGCTCAGGTTCTGTCTTGCGAAGTTTCATAAAGGCAATGGACACAATCAAATACCCAACGATGATACCCACACCGCCTGCATTAACAATCCACACGAGGGCAGGACGGCCAAGTAATGGTGCAAAAAAGGCCAATGCACCTAAGAACAAAATGGCATTTGTCGGTGTTTTATACTTCGGATGAATATACGCAAACCATTTGGAAATCATGCCTCTTTCCGCCATTGCGTAGAGGATACGGCTTGCACCAATGATAAAAGCATTCCAGCTCGTCACAATGCCTGCTACACCACCAATGACAAGCACAGTCCCAAACGCCTGATGACCAAGAAGCTGTACCATGGCATCTGCTGTTGCCAGTGATGAAGCCTCAAGTTGACCTTTTGACAACCCTGCCGCTACTCCAAAGACTATGAGCAGATAAAATACAACCGCACTCACAATGGAAATAATCAAAATTCTCCCGATGATCTTCTTCGGTGCGTTAATCTCCGCCGCTACCTGCGGGATGACATCAAACCCAACGAATAAAAAGGGAATCATCACTAACACAGCCATCAGACCGCCAACCCCGCCTTGAAACATCGGCTCAAGGTTTGCAAAATCTCCATTAAATGTAGCTCCGCCTAATAGAAGAAAACCTGTCAGGATAATGGCCACTGTGAACACCGATTGAAAAATGGCAGCAGGCTTTGCGCCAATGTAGTTCAGAGCTGTTAAAAACAGTGCACCGCCAGATCCAATCAATACCCATGTAAAGTAAACATCCCATCCTCCTATATTCCATAGGAAACCAACATGCTGTGTTGGAATGACATAGTCAATGACTGTCGGAAGTGCGACCGCTTCAAACGTAATCACGGACACATAACCGAACAATACGCCCCATGCGGAGACAAACGCTGATTTGATCCCAAATGCCCGCTGGACAAAGACGAGTCCTCCGCCTGTTTCTGGAATCGCAGAGGAAAGCTCTGCATACGTTAGTCCAATAAAGATGACGAGAATGCCCCCTATGACAAAGGCAATCACACTTCCTAAAAATCCAGCTGTTAAAATCCAATCTCCCGAAAGTACAACCCAGCCCCAGCCAAGCATTGCACCAATGGATAAAAACAGTACGTCTGACTGCGACATGGTTTTAGCCATTTGTTGTTTTTGCATACAACCATCCCCCTTTGTTGTTTAGCGTGCTGTGAAGGCGTCTTCGATGATCCCTAGTCCTTCTTGCAGCAGCTCATCTGTGATGACAATTGGTGTTAAAAAGCGAATAATATTCCCATTGATCCCTGCCGTTAATAAGAGTAGTCCGTGCTTGTTTGCATAGGCTGCAATCGCTGCGGCTGTCTTCTTATCTGGTGTACGCGTTTTTTGATCTTCCACAATTTCAATGGCCGCCATTGCCCCTAATCGCCGGACTTCCCCGATGAATGAATACTTACTTCTCCACTCATTCGCTTTGTCCTCAATGACTTGTCCAATGTGTTCAGATCGTTCATTCAGTTGTTCTGTTTCAATAATATCAAGTACAGCCAAAGCCGCCACACAGCCTAATGGACTGCCAGCATACGTCCCCCCTAGCTCCCCTGGGTCCGCTGCATCAAGTAATTCTTTTCTGCCAACGACACCGCTCAGCGGCAGGCCAGCTGCAAGTGATTTTGACACAGTGATTAAGTCTGGCACCACATCGAAGTGTTCAATCGCAAAGTATTTCCCTGTTCTTGCGAATCCTGTTTGGATCTCATCTGCCACGAATACGATCCCATGCTGCTGACAGAATGAAGCGACATGCTGGACAAAACGCTTCGATGGTACAATGAATCCGCCCTCCCCTTGGACTGGCTCCATCACCACACAAGCGACTGTTTCTGGTGCAACGGTTGCGACAAAGAATTGATTGAACTGATCGATGATGTATTCGTCGTAAGCTGCATCGCTTAATCCTTCAGGTTTTTGATAGTAATAAGGATACGGCGCTTGATACACCTCTGATGCAAATGGTCCGAATCCAAATTTATAAGGCTTGACCTTACTTGTCATGCTCATCGTCATATTCGTTCTTCCGTGGAACCCTCGTGTAAAAGAAACAACCGCTTGTCTTTTCGTATATTTACGGGCAATTTTCACTGCGTTTTCAACTGCTTCGGCACCTGAATTTAAGAAAATGGCTTTTTTGTCGTGGTCGCCTGGTGTGAGGTGGCATAACTTTTCTGCCAATTCGATATAGGATTCGTACATCATGACATTAAATCCTGGGTGAATCAGGCTGTCTGCCTGTGCTTTGACTGCTTCCACAACCTTTGGATGGGAGTGTCCTACATTTAATGTACCGATGGCGCCTGCAAAATCGATAAAACGATTGCCATCAATATCGAAAAGCTCGGCTCCCTTCCCTTTCGCTGCAAGATGACGGTTGCCATTACTTACGCCTCTTGCGACGTATTGATCTCTTTTCCCCTGCCATTCCTCTGTTGAAAAACGGTTTGTTGTCGTTTGACTCATTGTCATCCATCCCCTTTATGTCTTTTTTATTATTCTGAATATTTTTTGGTATGATAGAAAGTACCAATATCATTTTTTTCATGGTACCAGAGAGGATGGAATGACGAGATGCTGACAATTCAACTAGATCAAACAGGGGAAAACGGATTTATTTATCATCAAATTTATACAAAAATTAAAGAGGAAATTTTAAACCGCAACCTGCAACCGCACGATCAATTACCGTCTAAACGAGAGTTAGCAGATACCTTAAATGTCAGCGTCAATTCAGTAAATGGCGCCTATCAGCAGCTGCTTGCCGAAGGATATTTATATTCAGTTGAACGGAAAGGTTTTTTTGTGGAATCACTTGAAACATTTCATGAATCAGGTCAACTGAAACCCTCTTCCCTTCCAGCGGATTTAAAAGAGAATTCGATTGAGCGAAATGACTGGTATTCCTTTTCACATATTTCTGTTGATACAGCCAATTTTCCTTTTAAAAGCTGGCTGAAAAGTGAGCAAAAAGCGATTCACCTCCACCAAGAAGCCTTTGGTGAGCTGCCGCACCCACAAGGCGTCTATGAGCTGCGGGAAACGATTGCCCGGCTGATTGGACTTGCACGAGGGGTCAAATGCTACCCTGAGCAGCTTATTTTAAGTGCGGGTACACAGTCGCTCATTCATTCGCTATCAAGCATTCTTCCAGCTGATCAAATATACGGATTAGAAAACCCCGGCTACCGCAGACTGTATCAAATGCTGAAAAACAATCATCACCGCATTGAAACGATTGGCATTGATCAAAAAGGGGTGCGGATGAGCGACATTCACAAAAAAAAGCCGAATGTCTTGATCATTACGCCTTCTCATCAGTTCCCAACAGGTGTGATCATGCCAATTTCCCGGCGGATACAACTGTTAAACTGGGCAGCTGATCAGCCAGACCGCTATATCATTGAGGACGATTATGACAGTGAATTTAAGTACGGCACAGACAGCATACCGGCGCTGCAAAGCCTTGACCGCTATGACAAAGTCATTTATATGGGGACCTTTTCGAAATCATTGCTGCCCGGCTTAAGGATCAGTTACATGGTGCTACCGCAGCATTTATTAAGACGCTATAAGGAAGAACAGCACTTTTTCATCCAAACGGCCAACCTTTTTACACAATACACCCTTCTTTATTTTATAAAAGATGGCGCCTATCAGCGGCATATTAAAAGAATGAATGGGCTATACGAGGAAAAACGAAAACAGCTCATTGGAGAGCTCGACACTGTCTTTTGTGACAACGTACGGATTATCGGGGAAAATGCAGGGCTGCATTTTATCGCAGAATTCCGCTCAGATCGGACGCAGCATGAGATTTTACAGCGTGCCAAAGACCGAAAGCTGAAAATGTACGGGATGGACCGTTTTACCCTTGATGAGCATGTGCCTGGTCACAAAGAAGGCTTTGTCCCGCTTGTCCTCGGTTTCTCTCATATGCGGCCAGAGGATATTAAGCCAGCGGTGAAACGCCTGTATGACTCGATTTATGGGAAATAAAACAGCTCATGTAGATGAATCGTGGCACTCCTTTGACGGGACTATCCCCATAGAGGAGTGTTACGATCACATTCTTTCATAAACGTAATAGTTGATGTGAATATTTTTTTCTAGCAATTTCACGAGTGTTTGAAGGCTTTTTAAGTTTGTTGGCAGTAACGCAATACCATCTCCCTGTTCAACGATTTTGATCATTCCTTCAAACGAATCTAACTCAAATAGGGTTCGATCACCCAGCATACGCGTGGCCTCATGTCTTAATGGGCAAAGCTGATCACGATTCACGACCAATGAAATATCATCATCGTATATTTCTTTAGATTTTCCATACACGTTCAATGCCAAGCTCTTTACCTCTTTTAATTGATATTCCGCTTTTTCCATTTGATGAAAAGAAATAATTTGATCATACACATCCTCTGTTAACTTTTTGTTGATCGTACTTGATGAAGCAATGATAAAATCAGTGGCTTGAATATCCTCTAAAACATGCTGCTCGTATAAAACGTTAAATAGAAGTTCAGAGCATAAAACGGTCTTTTTCTGTGAAGTCAATTTTTGTTGAATGTCCTTCGTTTCTTTTACGATTTTTTGAGCGTATTGATAAAATAAATCCCCCTGTCCTGTTGAACTGATTCCATGATGATGCCGGATAAAAAATGTTGCATCATATAAAGTTTCAAGCGCTTTGATTCTTTGAGAAATATTGGATTGCGCATACCCTAAAGCTTTAGCCGCTTGATTAATCGATTCTTTTTGATACACCTCTATAAAAATAATCAAATCATTTATATTCATCATGATCACCTATCACTTTTTGTGATAACAATAACACAAATATGTATTATTCAACTGGTTTGAAGTCGATTATGATGGCTATTGAAAGGGAGTGTTTCTATGCATGCCATGCAATATCATGTGGATCTGCCTGCGGATTATGATATGAATATCATTAGAAAAAGAGTACGAAACAATGGATGGAAAACAGATGGATATCAGGATTTATTATTTAAAGCTTATTTGATCACTGAAAAAGACAAAAATAGAAGTTTAAACAATGGCTATTGCCCATTGTATATTTGGAAACAATCGGAGGGCATGACGGATTTTGTGTTTAAGGGGTCATTTGATCATATTTTACGTTCTTTTGGCTGGAAACAAATTAATATTGGCATCACATATTCCGTTCATTTAACAGATGATTTTCATCGTAGCACATTCGTTCTTGAAGAGTATGTGACGATTCATCCTACTGATTGCCTGGAAAACCTAGATATCGCCCATCTCTTTTCTCATTTTTACGACAATAAGGGTGAAGTCATCGTATATAACCCCGATAAATGGAAATGCGTCAAATATTCTTTTCTGGACTCATTACCAGAGAATATAGAGCAGCAGATTCACATTTATGACATTGTCCATCTGTCTATGGATCATTCAATGGCCTAATTCCGTTTTACACGAGACGCATGACAAATCCCCAAGGTTAAAATGCCTTGGGGATTTGTCATTTGTTGATGCAAGATTCTCTTACCACCGCTCCTTGTCTACAGCTAATACGGATGACAAGAGGCCTGGAAAAGCGGAATCAATGTCATCCTTTCTGAGAGAGTAGTAACGGTGCTTCCCGTCAATTCTCACTTTCACGATGCCTGCTTCTCTTAGTACTTTAAAGTGATGCGACAGCGTGGACTTGGCAATGTTCATATGATACGTACCGCATGTTCTCTCACCCGCTTCCGCTAAGCAGCGGACAATCTCCAGCCGAACAGGGTCAGCCAATGCTTGCAGCACAGAAATGAGTCTCATGTTTTCTTGGGTTGGATGATTTGGATTATTCATACGATAAATGTATCGTATTTTGTTCTAACATACAATCTCGTTACTCGCCTATGACATTGTAACGCGACAACCTATGGAAACGACTATGACTCATAGACACTATTTTGAGGGGAAGAACCTTATTTGACACGGACAATATGGACTTGCTTATTCATGCTCTTATTGGCAACGAGCTTATGCGCCTGCCAATCTGTTCAGCAATTTGAGTCAAAACCACCTAGTGCAGAAGAGTTATTAACTCTCGATCCACAGGCAGATTTATTTCAATGGGAAGAAACGATCTATGAAACAAACATAGATTGGACAAAATCATTAAATGTAACAAAACACCAGCAAGTAGGTGTCATTCAGAAAACAGCTGCCAAACATTTTGAACATGGAACAGCTTCTCGGTTGAAAAAAGGAACACCTATTTACTCTGTCAAGGAGCGGAAAGACCTTTTGATCATCGAACGTAACGGACAAATCCACATATATGCCGCACATGCGGAAGGATAAATACCTGTCATTGGGGCAGGTATTTTTTTAAGTTCATTTTCTTGTCATGTGCCATTGGTTTTGTTATCATAGCAAAAGTGACCACTCGGTTTCCATTGTGACCATATGGTTTTGCCGATTCGGAAAGGACTTATGAAGATGAACGAAAAGCAAGAAGAGATTTTGCGGGTATCGAAGAAATTATTTTCTCAAAAAGGCTATATGAGTGTCTCCATGCAGTCAATTGCTGATGCCTGTAAAATATCAAAAGCGTCTATTTATAAACTGTTTGATTCAAAGGAAGCTCTTCTATTGGAACTGATTAAATACAATCAGCGCAAAATGAGAGAGATTTCTCAGATCATTCATTCCGAAACGACGCTGTCTAAAAAGGAAAAATTCACAAAAAAGATTAAGCTTGAGCTTGAAGAGTTTAAAGAGAATCATAAATTTTTGAATATGCTGTCCTTTGAAGCTTTTTCACAGCATTCGCCCATCGTCATTAAGCATTTACGTGAGACACGCTCCATTATCATGCAGCGGCACAGAGACATCATTTTAAGCACATATGGTGAATCTGTTGCGCCTTATGTGTGGGATCTTGTGATTGTCCTCAACGGATTAATGAGAGAATTCATCTTGATGTTGGCGATTGAGCACAAGAACATCCAATTAGAAAATGCCGCCGAAATGATCATCGGTGTGATGGACCGTGTATCAATAAAGCCTTGCTCCATTGAGCCTGTGCTAACAGATCAGCTGATGGACTCTTATTTGCTTTCCACACAGGAAGAATATGATGAAGAAAAGCTTGTCATCTCGTACTTAACAAAGATGAAACAAGAGCTTCACACACTATCAAACGGAGAAGAAAAGGACGATCTCCTCTCTGCGTTTGAACTGCTGAGTCAAGAACTGTCAAAGGACCAACCGAGAACCTTTTTAATTAGCTCATTGCTTGATTATTTAGGCAAACACAGCGTTTTATCACAAAACGTGTCACAGCTGAAAAGCATTATTTTATAGATAAAGAAGGGATAATATGAACCAATCAACAACATCGTATAACCGGTCTGTGATTGTTGGGATTTTCCTCGTTGGGGCGTTCGTTGCGATCTTAAACCAAACGCTTCTCATTCCAGCGATCCCGCATATCATGGAAGAGTTCAATATTGATGTCAGTAAAGGTCAATGGCTGACCACAGCCTTTATGCTGACAAACGGGATTCTCATCCCAATTACGGCCTTTTTAATTGAGAAATTTTCAAGCCGTTCTTTAGTCTTAACGGCTCTTAGCATTTTTACAGCAGGTACCATTCTTGCTTCGTTCGCCACGAATTTCCCGGTGCTACTTGCAGCACGTATCGTGCAGGCAGCTGGCGCAGGGATTTTAATGCCGCTCATGCAAACGATCTTTTTAACCATTTTCCCAAAAGAAAAACGCGGGCAAGCCATGGGTATGGTCGGACTAGTGATTTCATTCGCACCGGCGCTTGGACCAACACTTGGCGGCTGGATTGTCGATTCCTTTAGCTGGAAGTTCTTATTCTATATTGTTCTACCAATCGGTATCATTGATCTCATTCTTGCTTTCTTCTTAATGAAAAATGTCACACAGCAAAGAGACACTCGTATCGATGTCTTATCGGTGATCCTGTCTTCCTTCGGATTTGGTGGACTGCTGTACGGATTTTCAAGTGTCGGAACGTATGGTTGGACGAGTGCGACCGTTCTGATTTCACTCATTGTCGGCGCTGTGAGCTTGTTCTTCTTTATCCTGCGTCAGTCGAATTTGAAAAGACCGATGCTTGAGTTTGGCGTCTTTAAGTTTGCGATCTTTAGCTTAACGACCTTCCTCGGTATGCTCGTCTTTGCCTTACTGATTGGAACAGAGACGATTCTGCCGCTCTATACGCAGAATGTCAGAGGGTTATCTGCCCTTGATACAGGGCTGATCTTATTGCCAGGGGCTCTCTTTATGGGATTCCTATCACCGATTATCGGACGAATTTTTGACAAAGTAGGCGGTAAAGGGCTGGCTCTAGGCGGGTTTACGATATTAGCTGTCACTTCCCTGCCATTTATGATGCTGAGCCTTGATTCATCGATTGCCCTCATTACAGTGGCATACACACTTCGCTTAATCGGGGTTGGGATGATCATGATGCCGCTGACAACAGCCGGTATTAACTCGTTACCACCGCATTTGATTCCGCACGGGACAGCAATGAATAATACGATGAGACAAATGGGCGGCTCTATCGGGACGGCTGTGCTTGTCTCCATTATGAGCAGCTCTGCTGCCAATGCAGCATTATCCGATCCAATGAAGTCAGCCGTTCATGGTATGAATACGTCATTTATCGTGTCTGGTGCTATTGCGGTCATTGGACTCGTTCTCTCGTTCTTCTTAAAAGAAAAACGTAAAAACAAAGTGATGAAGCAGGAGCTATCTTCTTCGTCCTCTTCTTCATAAAGACAAAGAGCTCGGCATATCGCCGGCTCTTTTTTCATCTATTCACACATAACGTCCTCCCCAAGAATACATTTGTTCATTCAGAGAAGAAAAACCTTGATAATTTGAAGAAAAGAGTTGATAATAGAAACTATTCAATTTGTGAGAAAATTTTTACTATAGGAGATGTATGCATTGAAGGTCGTTAAATTTGGTGGCAGTTCTCTTGCTTCTGGCAAGCAGCTGCAAAAGGTATTTGACATTGTCACAGCAGATCCAGCTCGAAAAGCAGTCGTTGTTTCCGCACCAGGAAAACGGCATTCAACGGATACGAAGGTCACCGATCTATTAATTAGCTGCGGTGAACAATATTTACGTTTAGGTGAAGCACACGATTTACAAGAAGCTGTCATCGAGCGATATGCATCGATTGCGGATGAGCTGGGGTTAGGTCATGACATTATTGACACCATCCGGCAAGATGTAAACACGTTATTACAGGCTGATTCTTCTCATCCTGAGCGTTATCTTGATGCGATTAAAGCAAGCGGTGAAGATAATAACGCAAAGCTGATTGCAGCCTACTTTCAGCATCAAGGCGTCGAAGCGCACTATGTGAATCCAAAAGAAGCCGGTCTATTTGTCAGCGACGAGCCTGGTCAAGCGCAAGTCCTTCCAGAATCGTATGATCATTTGTACAAATTAAGAGAACGCTCTGGCATCATTGTGTTCCCTGGCTTTTTCGGTTTTAGTCTAGCGGGTGATATCGTCACTTTTTCCCGCAGTGGATCAGACATTACCGGTTCCATTTTGGCAAATGGACTGAAGGCAGATGTGTATGAAAACTTTACGGATGTGGATGCAGTCTACGCCGTCAATCCAACGATCGTTCATGAACCAAAGGAAATCACAGAGCTGACATATCGTGAAATGCGTGAATTGTCCTATGCGGGTTTTTCTGTATTTCATGATGAGGCACTTATTCCAGCCTTTCGGGCAGGCATTCCTGTTCAGATTAAGAACACCAATAATCCAACGGCCAAAGGTACGAAAATTGTAAATCAACGGGATCATACGAATGGCCCTGTTGTGGGAATCGCATCAGACAATGGATTTTGCAGTATTTATATCTCCAAGTATTTGATGAACCGAGAAGTGGGCTTTGGACGTAAGGTGTTGCAAACGTTAGAGGAATATGGACTTACGTATGAACACGTGCCTTCTGGCATTGATGATATGACCATTATTTTAAGGCAGGATCAGCTGGAGGAGCAGCAGATTGAACAAGAGCTTTTAGACCGATTAAAGCTTGTACTTGATGCAGATGAAGTGGTTCTAGAGCGGAACCTCTCGCTTATTATGGTCGTAGGAGAAGCGATGCGTCATAATGTTGGTACAACAGCAAGAGCGGCAAAAGCGCTGTCAAAAGCCAAAGTGAATATTGAAATGATCAACCAAGGCTCTTCAGAGGTGAGCATGATGTTTGGCGTCAAAGCGGCTCAAGAAAAAGAAGCCGTTCAAGCCTTATATGAGGAATTTTTCTCTATGTCCACGGTGCCTGTCTCCATTTAATCAGCAGACTGTCAGATCTCCGGATCGGCAGTCTTTTTGATCTCGCACGATTTGCGCATTAAAGTATATCTATTTCTCGTTTGATTTTGTATGATAGAGACAAATCAACTATTGTTCCGGCCATTGATCGGAGCTACAAGGAGTCCTAATCCATGCCTCGTCAACAACTATTAAAACAGTTTCGCAATTTTCATGATGCTTCTACAAGTATTTTAAACATGATGAGTCAATTCATTCATGTGAATACACTGTTTATTGCTAAAAATGATCAAAACACCAATCAGATTGTGAAGGTGCTAAATCATGACGAGCAGCTTCTTGAAGAAGGGGAAGAAAATCCTTACGAGAAGACATTTTGCAAGCTGGCGGTCGATCATCGCGATACGCTGTTGATCCCTGATATCCGCTTGGACGAGCGTTCAAAAAACTTAGACGTCACGAAACAGCTGCAAGGTGGCTCATTTATTGGGGTTCCCATCGATTTTACTGATGGTACGAACTATGGAACCATTTGTGGACTTGATCTAAGGCCGCAGCAATTTACAGAAGAGCATGTTCATATGTTTGAAACGATGGCATCTTTGTTGAGTTACGTCTTAGAACTCGACCAGGCCAATCGGCAGATTCAGCAATTATCTGTACCGATCGTACCTGTTGTTGACGGTGTCGCCGTGCTCCCTCTTCTTGGTGATATCGAAGAGACACGTGCGCAGCATATTTTAGAAACCATTTTGCAGGAAAGCTACAGGCTGTCGCTCTCTCATTTGGTCATTGATGTTTCAGGGACAAAACGACTCAATGAACAAAGCATTCAATACTTGGTCAGCTATGCGCAAACGTTAAGACTTTTAGGCATTTCAGCTGTTTTAACAGGAATAAAGCAAGACCTTGCGCTAAATGCGATTCAATCGAATATTTCATTTAAAGACATCACCATTCGTAAGGATTTACCGCAGGCACTTGCTCATATCGGCCTAACGTTCTCCAAAACAGAATAAGTGATGATACACCAAAAAGGGCTAAACCGAGTTTAGCCCTTCAGATTGTAGAGAAACTCATGTTTTTCTACAATCTTTTTTATTTTCACCATCATTATGATAGATGAGATTGAAGGAAAAACATGAAAAAGACCTCCC
>NZ_JBQEPF010000017.1:0-62525 GCF_052045575.1 Bacillus sp. 22190
GGTGATCGATCTAGACATCACGAAATTGTATGCAATATTAAAAGAAAAAAGGCTAGATTCAATGCAAATTACCTGAAGACAAAAGGTATTCTCATGGAAATCTAGAAGGTGAAGGCAGACTGAAATGAGTCTGCCTTTTAGTTTTGTGATGATAAAGACATGTGCCAAAGGTTTATTGATGTACAATGGTTCTTTTTGCGGTTTCTTTTCGGTGTCTTGTAAATTTCTGTATGTCATAATAAATGTAATATAAGGCAATCTTGTGGAAGGGGAGTAAGGGGATGGAGAAGGTCCTTTCTTCACATGTTGGTGTGAAAATAAATGAATGGTATAAAATGATTCGTTAATTTAGTGTTTCAGATGCAGAGATTTTGAAAGCTGAGGTAGAACAAGAAATTGAACGAATGGAAGAAGACCAGGATTTACTGATTTACTATCAATTGATGTGCTTTCGTCATCAGCTTATGCTTGATTATATTAAACCCTCAGAGCAGCGCTCTTTATCCATAGCAGACTTAGTAGATAAAATAGAAAACTCCAACCATAAATTGTCCGGCATGCTGCAGTATTACAACGCGTTTTTTCGTGGAATGTATGAGTTCAGTATAAAAGAATATGTACAGGCCATTCAATATTACAAGATCGCTGAGCGGCAGCTCGCACTGGTTGTCGATGATATTGAGCAAGCGGAGTTTCACTTCAAGGTGGCTGAAGCCTACTATATTATGAAACAAACTCATGTTTCTATGCATCACATCATAAAGGCGCTTGAAATATACGATCAGTATGAGTTATACAAGATTAGAAAAGTTCAATGCTTATTTGTAATAGCAGGAAATTATGATGATTTTAAGCAGTATGAAAAATCATTAATACATCTGAATAAAGCCTATTCCATCGCTGAAGAAATAGCGGATAAAAGGTTGATTGCCAAGGCACTTTTAAATATAGGAAACAATTATGAAAAAAAACAAGATTATGCAAAGGCTATCCAATATTATCAAGAGTCTCTTGAAATATCAGAAGATGGTGTGGACGATGTAAAATCGGTCATATATGTTAACCTCTGTTGGGCACTATATAAGACAGGAGAAAATGATGAAGCATCCAAATTAGTGGATAAAGCTTTGGAACTTGTCTCTCATAAAGAGAACCCGCACGAAATTTTATTAATACGTTCTATAAGAACAACATATGAAAGTAATGATGAGGAAGAGATTCAAGCTATGCTACAGGCATTTGAAGAAAAGCAGTTGTTTGTTTTCGTAGAAGAATTCACTAAAAACCTTGCAGTGATTCATGAAAAAAGAGGAAAGTTTGAGAAAGCAACAGAATATTACAGGAAGGCATTTCAAGCCCAACATAATATTCAAAAAGGAGAGTGTCTTTATGAGTGTTAAAAAAATGATTGTTATAAGCTCTATTATCCTTCTAGGTGCAGGTGTATATGAAGCATCTAGCTTGATTAAACCAGCATCAAATCGGAATACAACAATGGAGGAGTCGAATAGAAATACAACTTTCATTCCACAAAAAATCGATCGAAACACGACAATGATCAATCGAAATACAATTTCTCAAAACGTATAGGCAAAATTAAAACAGACCATACAGGGTCTGTTTTTTTATGGGGACAGATTGGGGACGAACCTTTTCAGTAAACACACATTTTTTATCAGAATGGCTCATCATAGAACCTTATTAAATCAGTCTTTTTCAGGGAAGAACAAAGTAAAACCCCTGACTTTTATGGCTAGGGGATTTTTTCTGAGAACTTTCTTCAAATGTTAATCACAAAAAAACAAAGGCACCACAAGTGAGAAGTGTAACGCCAAGAGATACCAAACTGATAAGTGGCGTAATAGTTCGCATTAATTCCGCTTCGACATTCACTACTAAAACCAGCTTTCTCAATTTCTTTCTCTTGCAAAATGCCCACTATCTTAAAAAAACCTGCATTTTTGTTGTAATTGCAATAAAAATATTTTATTCTTACTAGTATAAGACCTTATAAATGCTTCACCTGGTTCAGACTAATATCAGAAAAGGATTGATAAACAATGCATATAAAAAAAATAACAACTGAAAATGACTTACAAGTTGCTCTTAATATTAGAAAGTCGGTCTTTATTGATGAACAGCAAGTACCTGAGTCTGAAGAATTTGATCAATTTGACACTCTTCAGGAACAATGTCAGCATGTCTTGGTATGCCATGACAATGAACCTGTCGGCACAGGTCGGGTGCGTATTGTGGATGGTACAGGTAAATTGGAACGAATTTGCATCCTAAAACCTTATCGTAAGTACGGTTTAGGCAAAGTGATTATCAGAGAACTGGAAAAAATCATGCAAGAAAAAGGAATTACAAAGATAAAGCTGCATGGACAAACACAAGCAGAAGGTTTTTATAAAAAACTTGGTTTTCAAACTGCTTCAGATGAATTTATGGAAGACGGGATTCTGCACGTTTTAATGATAAAAGAATTATCTTTAAGTAGAGATCATGTCTAATAAAAAAAAGTATGTTTCTTACGGTTTAGGTGTACTCGTATTAAGTTTAGGAATTTCATTAACAATACAATCAGGACTAGGTGCTTCCCCATTTGATGCCCTTTTAGTTGGCCTTTCCAAAGAATTTGGTCTTACCGTAGGGAGCTGGGAGGTCTTGATTTCTATCATCATCTTAATTTGCAATTCTATATTAGTGAGAAAAAAACCTGTTTTTTTAGGTTTGATTACAGCGTTCGTGACTGGAATCGGTATTGATCTGTGGTTACTCCTCATCAAATATGTCATTGATACAAGCACGTGGTTTAGCAAACTGACTTGCTTTGGAGCTGGTTTGATATTCATTGGTCTTGGAACAGCCGTATATCTTCAAACAAAATTCGCATCAACACCAATTGATCATTTAACACTCATTCTTCGAGATATTTCAAAAAGAACCATCGCATTTTCGAGAACAATATTATATGCATTTTTCTTCATATTAGCTTTTATATGCAAAGGACCTATCGGTGTTGGAACCATATTAACTATTTGTTTCGGAGGCATCATTCTTCACTTTTTCATGCCTATTGTTAACCGTCGGTTATTATCAAATTGATGATTTGGCTGGGTACGATAAAACAATGGAAAAGCTTCAGCAGCAGTAAGGGTAGAAGTGAATAGAGGATAGCACTCAAAATGACAAATTCTATATTGACAGTGGAGAAATATATATGGCACTAGAACCCTTCACGTTAGGGAAGATTACTTACGAAGAGTTGCTGGAGGCTTTATCATAAACAAAGCTCATGGTAGACTTTGAATGGACAGAAACATGACATAACTCTTGAAAGGATGATTGTGGTGGTGAAAACAGATAAAGTCTCCTCCTGAATACATGAAATAACATTCAGGAGGAGATAAAAAATGTTTAAACAAATAGATGAAAATTATCCGAGAAAAGAGCACTTTCATCATTATATGACGGTAACCCGATGCTCATATAGTCTGGTGATCGATCTAGACATCACAAAATTGTATGCAATATTAAAAGAAAAAAGGCTAAAAGTATATCCTGTGCAAATTTATTTGTTAGCAAGAGCTGTGCAAAAATTACCGGAATTTCGGATGGATCAAGTGAACGATGAACTTGGTTACTGGGAGATTCTCCATCCTAGTTATACGATTTTAAATAAAGAAACAAAGACGTTTTCAAGTATTTGGACGCCTTATGATGAAAACTTTGCTCGGTTTTATAAAAGCTGTGTAGCGGACATGGACACTTACAGCAAAAGCAGCAGCCTATTTCCGAAACCTCATATGCCAGAAAACATGTTCAATATTTCAAGCCTGCCGTGGATTGATTTTACTTCTTTTAACCTTAATGTATCTACAGATATAACTTATTTACTGCCAATATTTACGATAGGCAAGTTTAAGGTGGAAGAAGGAAAAATCATTCTGCCCGTTGCGATTCAAGTACATCATGCTGTTTGTGATGGCTATCATGTCGGTCAATATGTTGAATATTTGAGATGGCTTATAGAACATTGTGAAGAGTGGTTAGATTCATTGGATATGTCCTGAATGTCAGGAGTGATTTGCAAGAGGTGTTCCCGTGGAATTTAAAAGATAGCTTAAAGCAGACTTAAATGAGTCTGCTTTTTTGTTTTTTGATGAAAATTTAAACGTGACAAGTAGCTATTAATGGCAATAAAGATTTGTTTCTCATTTATTTTTGCGGTTTCTTTTCGGTGTTTTGTAAATTCTATCATGTGATAATAAATGGAATATAAGGGAACTTAATGAATTGTGAGTAGGGGATGTAGAAAATTTCAGCTTGAAACTGTTTTCAAGAGTAGGCCTGAAAAGTGATTTGTGATGATTCTGAGTATATTTAAGCTTCTAAGTCAATTAAAGATAGGTGATAAACTACGTAGTAATGGAATATAGAACGTTAATTCAACCATAGCAATTCATTATGCTGCTAGGGTTTACAGGAAATATGGTTTCGATTTTGATAAATATTAAACAAGTTATGGTTTATGACAACGTAAAAAAGATTAACAAATTAAATAACAGCCCAACAAAAGGTTAAATAAAATTTTGAAATTATTAAAACAAAATCAATGCGGAATACAACAATCAAAGAACAACAAAAAACATGTCGAAACACGACGATGATTGCTCGACGCACAGCATCTCAAAATGTATAAAACATATGAAAACAGACCTTAAGGAGGTCTGTTTTCATATTGGCTTCAGTCAAAATCATCATGAACATGAGGAAGATGTAAGTGTTGTATGCACTTTTGTTGTGCACAACATTTTATGTCAAGCCTCAAGGTTGTGTAAATAACCATCAAGATAAAAAGACATTGTATTCATCACATCTGTTTTAAAATCTCGTTTAAATTCATGCAAATTATGATTTTCAATAATAGTAATGACTTCATCTGGTAAAGTGGCAGTGAGTTTGCATCCAGTGATAATCGCTGCTTCAGCTTGAAAAATATCCATCACTTGCGCCTCATTGATCACATCATTTGAACAAAGTAAGTCTGTCATTTCCGTTAGCTTTTGAAATAATAACAGTTTTGATTGAAGCATGGTATCAGAGTCGATGTTTCTTTCCAAAACAGACGTGCGAATGGCTTCTAATCTAATGTACATAGGATTTTTATCAATGATTTCTTCCAATTCTTTCAGAAAAAGTTGTTTGATATCCTGAAGGTTTTTGATCTGTGTTTCAGAAATAATTTCAATGAAGCGTTCTAGTCTCTTTACATATTCCCGGCATAATAGTTGGAAGAAAAGAGCTTCTTTTGTTTTGAAATAAACAAATAGTATGCCCTTTGATAGCTTCGTTTCTTTGGCGATATCTGACATTTTGATTTGGTTATATTCATGTGTCTCAAAAAGCGCTGCTGCTTTATCTAAAATCGCTTGAGCTCTTAGAGCCTTCGCTTCATCTGTCATCGCTCGTTTCATTATTTTCAACCTCCATTTCAAAGGTAATTTTGATTTGGAGTCAGACAAAGAGATATTTAGGGGAGCAAGTGATTAGCTGAATCTTTTAATGATTTTGTCAAACGTACGATCACCCAGGAGATTTTTCATAAACACCATAGGTTTAGCACCAAACCCAACCAAATAGCGCGTTTTAGGTTTCGTTACAGTGACAGCTTTCACAATTGTATTTGCAATGACATCTGGTTTTGTTAAATTACTTCCTGAATACGTTTTTACCATATTATCTGCTGATTTGTTGGCAGCTTCTTTATAAGCTCCTTTTGCTGAAGCAGTTTTAAGTTTTTCTGCTGCAATGACGCCCCAATCGGTTGCGATCCCGCCAGGTTCCACAACAATCACATCAATACCAAATGGTTCAACTTCTAACCGTAAGCAATCAGAAAAACCTTCTACTGCAAATTTTGTAGCGTGATACCATGCGCCAAATGATGTCCACACTTTACCACCCATAGAAGAAATATTGACGATCTTTCCATAGTTGTTTTGTCTCATATTAGGCAGAACAAGCTGCGTCATTCTGGCCAGTCCAAACAGGTTGACTTCTACTTGTCTTCGAGCTTCTTCCATAGATACATCCTCCACCGCACCATATGAGCCATAGCCCGCATTATTGACAAGCACGTCGATTCTTCCTTCTTTGTCCAAAATCTCACGTACACAGTTTACCATAGACTCTTCATCAGTGACATCAAGTGAAATGGTGTGAATTCCTTGAGAGATGAGATCCTCCATCATTTCTTTTCGACGAGCAGCACCATAAACAATAAAACCTTTCTTATTTAATTCAATTGCTGTGGACTTTCCAATACCTGCTGATGCACCTGTGATAAGAGCAACTTTTTTACTCATTCGTTCTTCCTCCTTTTGATGACCTTTGGTCAATTATATTTGACTTATGGTCAATTATAAATGACTGACGGTCAACTGTAAAGGGGAATATGAAGATGTTTTATCATTTGTTTTAATGGTCGAATTTATGACCATGAAACGCTTTAAGAGTACAAAAAAGGTGTTTAATACTTTGACCGCCAATGGCCGGAGGATCTGGTGGTCATTTTAAAAATATGAATGATATACTTATCTCAATAAATACTGGGAGGCATCCATTTTGAATTTGAAATCATTCTGGGAGAAAGATGAAGAGAGTCCTTTTACGTTAGAAAAGATAGATGAGGAACAAATTCGTGAAGCAGAGGGAACACTTGGAGTCACTTTACCCGATACATACAAAAAACTCATTTTAGAATGGAATGGTGGTTTTACAGTTCGTAATGCTTTTCCAACCGAACGGCCGAATTCATGGGCAGAGGATCATGTTCAATTCGATCATCTAAGAGGAATCGCTAAAGATGATGGAATTATGAATAGTGTTCAGTTAAGTGATGAATTGGAGCTACCAGAGGGATTTGTTTTCATCAGCGGGGAAGAAGATACATGGATTGCCATGGATTATCGAGAAACGAAGGAACATCCTCCTATTCACTATTTCGATTTAGAGCTGGAAGTAGATTTTAAGCTGGCAGATAGTTTCGATGAATTTGTTAAGCGGTTATATACAGCTGGCGACGCCATGGTTGAAGTAATAGAGATTGAGGAGGAAGCTTCGGATTTATATATCAGTAAAGAAGAGCTTGAACACATTTTTGAGAGAGGAGACCTTCGTCAGCAGAATCTCTTCAAAATGGCACATTATCCGATGGAAGACATTGAAGAGATCGCATGGTTTTTCTTGCGCATGAAACAGTGCATCAAACAGATAAAAGATCAACATGTCTTGTATGAAACAGCTACTGCTATTCACTCCAACCTTCTGTTAAACCCAGATATGCCAAGGAATGACCGTATTAATCAAGAGCTGCAAGAAATTGCTGAATTTCTAGAAAATAGTGAAGATCCGAATACCGCCTTTTTGGGAGAGGACATTCATCCAGTGAAAAAACGATAGTGAAAGATGAAAAGCCCTTTCTAGGGCTTTTCGAAAGTAGTTTATGATCTCTTTTTATTTAAAATTTTCATAATGAATAATGCTATATATGAAGCAATGAATGAGCCTAAAGTGTAAACAACAGCCCAGCCAAAGAAAGAGACATTGAAAAGTGTAAATGTCAGAATGAGCAAAATGATAAAGCTCACAATTGGCATGAAATAAACCTTTTGTACAAACAATGTGACGATAAAAGAAGCGATGATCATACTGACTGGAAGCAAGCCGAATGCGAATTCTAAATGAGTCATATCCATTCTCCTTTTAAATGACTTAGCTACATTTGATTTGTTCTCATTGTCTCTCTTACACTCAAAATTCATAGTACATCGGGTTTTTGAGTTTAATAAATTATATTAGACAGAAGAATCAATAACCATATCATAACACATAAAAATGAAATTATTTCATTTTATGTAATTTAAAGGGTTTTTGATGATTTTAAATCTTTCTTTTTGTCATCTTATTGAAAGTCATATTTAAATAAAGTATAGTAAATTTATATGATATAGAGGAGGATGGTTAAAAATGATGCATGCAGGAAGATTACGCCAGAAAACTTTGAATCAGTAATTTCATATGTTCAAAGGCTCTGTTTTCATCAAACGGAGTAAACGGGGTAGTCTGCACATTTTTAATGATCTTCAGCGGGAAAGTATGCAATTTCACTAGAAAAGAGGCAGCTAATCGGTCTGTCTTTTTTTGTATGTTTTTTATGATGCAAAGAAAGGCATATGTCTAGCTTTGTTTACTCTGACCACATAAAGTAGCCTGTTTGTGGGTTTTGTGATGATATTCTTGATGCCTATTGATCATGACTAAATGAACAATTGGAGGATTGGATATGAATAGACTGGAATTAAAGCAGTTAGTCAAACATCACGGATTAGAGATTTTAGAGAATACCATCAAAATAAATGAATCAGGTGTGGATTTCCGTGTCGCTCACGTCGAAGATTTACATGGTGATCAATGGATAATAAGAATGCCTCGCAGACCTGAATCAATGAAACATACCTTACAAGAAAAAAAGACATTAGATTACATTAGTAATCAGGTTCACTTTCAGGTTCCTAAGTGGTCTATCTTTACAGAAAGTCTGATTGCTTATAAACAATTAGAGGGGGTACCGGCGGCTAGTATTGATGTGGAACAGCAATCTTATGAGTGGAGATTTGACCAAACGAATGTACCGCAAGCTTATTATGAATCATTAGGAAGAGTTTGAGCGAATGTACATTCCTTAGATCAACAGCCTTTTAAAACGATCGGTGTGGACATGCTCAGTGCTCATGAATTAAGAGGATCAATGAAACAGCGAATGGAACGTGTCAAATCGCAATACACCATTAACAGCGGTTTATGGGAGCGCTGGCAAGAATGGCTAGCTAAAGATTCTTTATGGCCGCCTTTTGTAGGAGTGAAGCATGGAGATTTGCATCCTGGTCACATTCTGATTGATGAAAATCAATGTGTTACCGGTGTGATTGATTGGTCTGAAGTGGGGGTTGGTGATGTATCTGCAGACTTTTTGTCGCATCAACTTCTCTTTGGGAAAGAAGGATTAACGAAACTTATCCATGCGTATGAAAAAGCAGGCGGGAGAACTTGGTCAGGAATGGATGAACATATAATAGAACTTCTGACGACAAGTGCGATCACTGTGGCCGAGTACGCACAGAGATCAGGATTGAAAGATATGTATGAAACGGCAGCATACATGTTGGCAAACGAAAGCTAATCAATCAGAACAAATCCAAAAAAAGCCCCTAAAAAGGGCTTTTTTTAATCTAATTCATGAAAAAACTGTTTGAGTTGATCAATGAAAACGGATTTGGATTTTCCTTTTTTATAAATGAACTCAATATTGATGTTGAAATTGATAGATGGCTCAATTGAAATTTGTTTTAGTGTTCCTTGTTCTACTTCATTTCTAACACAATGATGAGGAAGAAACGATAGTCCCATTCCTTGTAGCACTAAATTTTTTGCAGTTTCCATATGATCAACCTCAATGGAAATGTTCGGTGTGATGTTGTTTTTTTGAAATAATCGGTGGAGCATCAACCAATCAAATGACCCATAGTCAAAGAAAATAAAAGGTTGTTCTTCTAGTTCATTCATATTGATGTTGCCTAGGCTGGCAAGCGGGTGATGAGTTGGGACGAACAGCCCGATTGGATCGCTGAAAATCGGGATTGATTCAATTTGAGGATGTGTTTCAGTCCTGACAATGCCAAAGTCTACTTGGTTGTTAATCACTTTTTGGACAACATCCTTTGAATGTCCTGTTACAATTTTCACTTTCAGATTTTCGTATTTTTCTTTTAGGGCGGGCAATATGTTAGGCAATAGATTATTGGAAATAGAGGATGCGCATCCAATCGTCAATTCATAAGGGAGCATCGTTTGTTTGAGACTATGCTTTGCTTCTTGATAAGAATGGAGAATCTTTTTGGCATGCGGGTAAAACTGTTCATCTTTTTCCGTCAGAGATAGTTTATTTCTCTGTCTATCAAATAATTTCAGGTCTAATTCTTTTTCTAACGATTGAATACGTGCCGATACAGAAGGCTGGGTTAAATACAATGCTTCTGCAGCTTTATTGATACTGCCTAGCTGGCATACATAAATAAACGCTTCTATATTCTCAATATTCATGTTATCCCCTTATATGACGTTCTTTAAATGTTTAGTTTTTCAAGCTCATACACTAATTTTACAGCTTCTTTCGCCAAAATGACAGTAGGGTCAATCACTTTCACAGCTTTGGTTGACCTTAGAACTAAAGGAATTTCTGTACAGCCGGCAATGATGGCTTCTGCTCCTTGATTGATTAAAATTTCTGCAGCTAACGCCAGTTCACTTTCGCCTTTACTCAATTTCCCTGCTTTCACGGCATAAATCCCATTCATCACACTTTTCTGAAGATTTTCACTAGGAGTCATGACATCAATCTTGTGATGGGCACAAGCTTTTTGATAGAGCTGGGTTTTTAATGTGCCATCAGTACATAGTAAGCCCACAGACGTATAGTGATGTTTGTTCAGGTGCTTTGCGGTTTCTAATGGCATATTCATGATAGGGATATGAGTGGATTGTTGTACGTTTTCTAAAAAGAAGTGAGCGGTATTGCATGCAATCAGAATAAAGTCCGCTCCTGCGCGCTCTAATCTTTTAGCTGATGCAATCATATATTCTGTAGGATCTTCGCCTTTCCCAAATATGGCATTGGTTCTATCAGGGATTTGCGGATCATTATCAGCAATCACATGGAGATGATCCTGATCTTTTATCGCTGGTGTATGAGAAATGATTTTTTTCATCAGATCAATCGTCGCTAAAGGGCCCATACCACCCATAATACCAATTGTTGTAGACATGCATATCACCACATTTCATTTTTTTCTATTATAAAAAAAGAAAGGATGGTGAGTGTTATAGAAAAGTTCTATTTGTATATAGAAGGTTGATTAAAAGCACCTTTTATTTTCTTCTTTATCTGTTTTGCGGTATGAGTTGCAATCTAATCAAAAAACATTAGAATAAAGAAAAATTGATAAAGGAGCAACCATATGAATTTCAATTTGGATGAAGCTTTAGATATGTTGAGTCGAACTCCTCGTACAGTAGAAAGTCTTTTGTCAGGTTTATCGAAGGATTGGCTTCACAGTCGTGAAGGGGAGGGAACGTGGAATCCCGTTGAAGTCATTGAACATTTGATTGAAGCAGAGAAATTCAACTGGATTCCTCGATTAAATGTCATTCTTGCTGATGGAGAGAATGCCCCATTTCCTGCATTTGACCGCTACTCCCATTTGAATCAAACTGAAAGACAGATAGAACAAGCACTAGCGGAGTTTCATCATGTGCGGATGGAGAATGTGGCATACATTCAGCGTATGACACATTCAAGTCTTGATCTAGAGAAAAAGGGCGTCCATCCAGAATTCGGCGTCGTGCAAGTGAGCGAATTACTTTCTGCGTGGGTTGTCCATGATTTCACCCATATCTCCCAAATTGTTCGGGTCATGGCGGAACGATATCGAACCGATGTGGGTCCGTGGAGCGCTTATTTAGGGATTTTGAATAGGAAATAAATGTTTAATGACGCTTCGCGGCCCACTCAGATTGAAGAATGGCATATTGATATTCATCGACCCAATGTCCCTTCGACATATAATTTTGCAGCAAATGTCCTTCGCGTCTCATGTCTAAACGTTCCAGCACTCGAATGGATTTTTCGTTGCGTACATCTGTAAAGGCAATGATTTTATGCTTGTTCAGTGTAGTGAAAATATATTCGATCATTGAATTCAAGGCTTCATGAATATAGCCCTTTCCTTGAAATTCAGGCGCGAGTGTAAATCCTATTTCAACGATTCTAGGCTCGCTGCCGAGTGTATGAATGGCGCAATCTCCTATCAGCTGATTGGATTCAGATAAGGCAATCGCGTATTGAAACCACGTCCCTGGTTGATTAGGTTGTTGCGTCATTTGGTGTTGAACAAATGATTCAGCGTCTTCGTGCGTGTAGTTTTCCCAGGATTGAAATGTGGCAATAGAGGGGTTTGATCGGTATTGATAAAATGCTTCAATATCCTGCTGATCAAACTGACGAATCACGACCCGGTTTGTTCTTGTAAATATGCTGTTTGCATTCTTCATGTGTTACCCTCACTTTTTAGTTTGTTCTTGATTTGAAAAAGTCTATTAGCCATTCAGATAGCTGTTTTTGCGCTTTGGTCACAAATCGATCGGCATAATACGTTAATTCAAGATGCCGAACAGGAGCAGGGGCAGAAATAGGGATAGAGACAATATTAGGCCATGCTGAATGTTGCTTTAACAGCCCTCTTGGCTGGATGGTGGCGCCGATCCCGGCTTCAACCAACTGCAATAGTGAAGTGGCAGACCCAACATCCATGACCGTGTCCAATTCAAAACCGTGTTCTTTACATACGTCATCGACCAAATCTCTTCCTAGATAGCCTTTTGGATACATGACCAGTGCATGCTTTGTCAGCTCTTTTAGCGTCACTTCACGCCTTTTTGCCAGTTCACTGTCTGAATGAACAAACAATTCGTAGGGCTCATCGCCAAGTGGTATTTGAATCAGTCGTTTATCCGCAGGCCCGCGCAGCCCAATTCCGATATCGACTTTATGTGAGAGCACCTCGTCACGAACAAAGATGGTCGAAAAAGCCTTTAGGTTGATCTCTGGATACAGCGTTTTAAATTCTACAAAAAGCGGAACAAGCTGAAAGTCAAGATCAGAGGGAAGGACGGCAAGCCGAACGGTACCCCGCTGTTCAGATAACAGTTCTTTCATGGCATTTTTTGCATCTCGTTCAGCCTGAAGCATTTTCATGCCATATTGATAAAGAAGCGTACCAGCTTCAGTTGCAACTACTTTTTTACCGATTCGGTCAAAGAGCGGCATCCCAACTTCAGCCTCAAGCAGCTGAATCTGTTGGCTTAATGTAGGCTGTGATATACCTAGTTGCTCTGCAGCCTTTGTGAAATGTAAATGATCGAATACAGCCATAAAATAGGTAATGTGACGAGTATCCATATGCCATCCTTTCATTAATGATAGTATTTTCCTATCATCATAATACGAATTATTGTATTGATCAATGAATGAAGCGGATTTATACTCATAGTAACCTCAACAAGATGAGAGAGGAAGAAGAGTATTGATAAAAAAAATATTTTATTTAGCTGCTTTATTTTTAGCTGCCTTAAACTTGCGCCCAATCATTACATCCGTGGCTTCTATGATGAGCATGATTCAATCAGACCTTGGCGTTAGTGCACTCACGGCAAGTCTTTTAACCACTTTGCCGGTCTTGTGCATGGGAGTGTTTGCCCCTGTAGCAACGAAACTAAGCCGCCGGTTTGGATTAGAGAGAACTCTTTTTTTCTCGATTTTTCTTATCACAATTGCGACTGGACTGCGTGGTACAAGTCAAACGGTTACCATCCTTCTCATGACTGCTTTTGCAGGAGGAGTTGGAATTAGTTTTGCCGGACCATTGTTGTCTAGTTTTATTAAAAAGTATTTTCCGAAAAGTCCTGGGATTGTCAGTGTGTACTCTATATCGATGACAGTTGGCGCTGCACTTGCTTCGGGCTTGACCATTCCGATTTACCTTCGCAGTGAGCATAACCTTCCACTTGCGTTAGCCTGTTGGGCGGTTTTAGGCGTGATTGCACTGATTTTATGGCTCGGTCTAGCTCGTAAAAACCAACAAGCAGATCATGCAGATGTGCCGCTGAGATTACCGCTGCGAAACAAAAAAGCCATTCAATTCACCTTGTTCTTTGGCTTTATGTCTAGCATGTTCTATTCGTTAACAGCGTGGATTTCACCCATTGCGCTTGATTTTGGGAATAGTCCGCAGTATGCCGCCATGCTGCTTACGATATTTACGCTCATTCAGATTCCGGTGGCATTACTTGTTCCAGCAATCGTTAATCGTCTAGGAAAGCCGAAATTATTTCTGATCTTATGCAGTTTGTCAGAGCTGATTGGCCTCATATTCCTTCTACTGCCAATGCCGATCCTGCCAGCTGTTATTTTTCTAGGGATTGGAGCAGGTGGATTATTTCCTTTGGCGCTTATGCTGCCTATTATTGAAACGCGTACACCAGAAGAAGCCGGTACATGGTCCGCGATGTCACAGATGGGCGGGTACATCATGGGAGGATTTGGTCCATTTTTAATCGGTTTGATTTTCGATATCAGCGGACATTTTCAAGCTGCTATTGTCGCAATGCTCGCCATCGTGATGCTGATGATTGGCGTTCAGTTATCGATGAAGTTAGGAAAAAAACGTGAAGAGGTATCCAATTAAAGATCAATATACCGCTGCTTTTATATCATGACTCAATTTAAATCGCCATAGCCTATTCCTAAGTAGGCTATGGCGATTATTTTGCTCAATCTTTAAAAGATGCACCTGAATGAATTATCGTGAAAGAAATTTTTCAACTTTACGAGTGGCCATTTCTGCAGCCTCCATGATCATTTCACCTAATGTTGGGTGAGGATGAATCGTCATGGCTAAATCTTCTACTGTAGCACCAATTTCAATAGAGAGAGAAAGTTCTGATATAAGAGTAGATGCCTCTGCACCTACGATTTGTGCTCCTAAAATAAGGCCAGATTCAGCATGGGCCACAATCTTCACAAATCCTTCTGGTTCTTTTAATGCCAGTGCTCGACCATTAATAGAGAACATTGTTTTTCCAGTAACAGTCGGAATGGATTGTTGCTTGCAATCCGTTTCGCTCAGTCCAACACTCGTCAATTCTGGGCTAGAAAACACAACAAGTGGGATCGCTTTATAATCGATCATCGAAGGTTTCCCGGCGATTGCCTCTGCTGCCACCTTCGCTTCATAGGAAGCTTTATGAGCCAGAGCAGGACCCTCGGTGATATCACCAATTGCATAAATGTGCGGAATGGAAGTTCTGCATTGTTCATCAATTTTAACTAGTCCGTTAGGGGTAATGGACAAACCGATAGAATGGAGACCTAATGTTCCATCTGTATTCGGTTTTCTTCCGACAGTAATCAGTGCATATTCCGCTTGCACCGTGTAACTTTCTTTCTGTTTCTCATAATGAAGATCAATTCCGCTCATATGCTGCTCGGCACCTATGACGTTTGCTCCTGTAATCACGGTGATGTTATCTTCTTTCAATTGTCGAACAACAGGTGAGACAAGTTCACTTTCAAAACCAGGCAATACTTGATTGCCGCCTTCTAGAATGGTGACTTTTGATCCAAACCTTGCAAACATCTGTCCGAGTTCAACACCAATATATCCACCCCCAACTACGACAAGGCTTTTAGGGATTTCGGGAAGGGATAGTGCTTCAGTGGAAGACAATATACGACCTCCGAAAGGGAGTGATTTAATTTCAATTGGACGAGAGCCGGTTGCTAATATAAGGTGTTTGAAGTTGATTCGTTTTTCACCTTTTTCGGCATGTTGAATCACCGCTGTATGCTGATCGAACAAGCTTGCATCGCCTTCCAAAATGGTAACTCCAGCTGACTTTAACAAAAATTGGACGCCTCCAGCTTGTTTTTCCACAACAGCTTTTTTGAACGCTTGAGCTTCATTGAAAGAACCGCTTTCTTGAAAACCACCCCATTGTGTGCGGAGTTTGAACCGCTCTGCTTCTGCTATTAGCGCTTTAGAAGGGATACAGCCTACATGGGTGCATACGCCACCTAACTGATCACGTTCTACAATCGCAGTCTTCATGCCGAGATGAGCTGAACGTAACGCCGCCACGTAGCCTCCCGGACCTGATCCAATCACCAATGTATCTACTGTTTCTAAATGAATCATTTCTTACACCTCCAATTTCAAAATATGATGATCATAATATATTATAGTCATCATATTTTGGCGAAGTCAATCCCATCTGAGTGAGGAAAGATGGATTTTAGTCAATTGACACAAGATAATATGATAATTATAATATTTTAATAAATACACTTAGATGAGTTAAAAGGAAGGAGAAAAGAGGATGCCTTATCCGAAAGGTCATAAGTCAAAAGTGAGAGAGCAGATCATCGCTAGTGCTGCACGAGCATTTCGAACAAATGGCGTCCGTAGTATCAGTTTGCCATACATTATGAAAGGGGCAGGTCTAACTCATGGAGGGTTTTACGCTCACTTTAAGAACAAGGATCAGTTGGTGATAGAGACTTTTCATTTTGCTATTACTGATACGATCAAGCTGCTGCAAAGTGTTGCAGACAAGAAAACAGACCAGCCTCGAATTCAGACGATCATTGACTTTTATTTAAGTTCCGTTCACCGTGATCAGACGGAGATCGGCTGTATATTGCCTGCACTGGCAGGGGAGATTGCTCAATTATCGCAAGAGGTACGTAAAACCTATACAGATGAATTGAAACGGTTTATGGCGTTTACAGCTGATACGGGAAACATAGATCTCTCTACCAGTTACGCACTAGTAAGCAGCATGATTGGTACAATTGCTCTTGCACGAGCTGTCAATGATTCGCAGTTCAGTGATCAATTGTTAATGGCAGGTAGAACACAGGCAAAACACATTTTAAATTCAAATTAAAAAACATAGGGGATGTTGCGATGTTGATTAGAGAAGCAAGCATAGAAGATTATCCACAATTAAGACAAATCTATTTAGAATCCCGACGTCAGAGCTTTCACTGGCTCAATACAGAAGAAATCAAACTGCAAGATTTTGATCAAGATACGCAGGAAGAGCAAATTTTCTTAACTGAGGAGAACAATAAAATCCTTGGATTCATCTCATTATATGTACCAGATCGTTTTATTCATCTCTTGTTTGTACATCCAGAAGCTGCTGGTCAAGGGGCTGGCGATCTGTTGCTGAAACATGCGATCAAAGTGCTCGGAACACCAGTCACCCTCAAATGTGTATCCGAAAATCACAAAGCTTTGTCTTTTTATCAAAAAAGAGGATGGAAGGCTGTTGTAGAGGAAGGGGAGCCTGGGGCGAAGTACTGGGTGCTTGCTTATGAATAAGGATAAAATTGTAAAATAATCTAATGTGACTCACACGTTAGGTATTGGTGATCCTGCTTAAAAAAAGCCTCCATAATAGAGGCTTTTTAATTTACTTTCTAACCGTTATATAAAGAGCGCCTAATAGAGCGCCATTTGATTTATACATCCATACTTCTACTTGGTTACTACCTGAATCTTTTAACCCTTTAATATCTCTACCGGATACAGAGACATACTGTGATCCTTTCACAACAACAGCATATGAGGCAATGTCATCAATAGGATAACTAGATCCTACGTTAATTGTGATATTTCTTGCATTTGTTTTAATTGGAGCATCCGCGGATAAAGATTTTAGCGTAATAGGCATAGATGAAAGATGATTAGTTTGAACGGATTCTTGAGCAGAAGCAACCCCTCCAATAGTAAAAGTCAATGCAGAAACAGCAATAAGAGAATACATAGATTTCTTCATTTTCATTCTAAAGCACTCCTTTTAAATTAGTTTACAAGTCATTAATTCGATATTAAATCGAGATATTCCTGTTAAAAAGTGTTAATTAATTGTGAACATTTTCCTTTCGGGATGAATTGAAATTTTCTGTGAAGAAAACGACTTAATATCTATCTATTAAAAATTTAAAACATTATTTTTTAGTAAGAATATTGCTCATTACTCGTATTGCTAAAGCTCCTTCTCGATTTGAATATCTACCTATTTTAAGAAATTTCCTCAGAGAATTGTGAAGAGGAAAAGTCTAATCTTTTCCCATGGATGATATTGAAAAAAATCTAGCCATTTCCTAATTCTATCTTCATTCATTCGCCGCTTAAAAGATCATTTACAACTAAAGAAGTGACACGGCATTGACCGTTTGCGGGACTCTATTTTGAACTAGATTGTGAAAGCCAAGCTTTATCAAGAGCATCATAATTATTTCAGTTTTGTAAGGTCCTATCATTAATGTCATTTCAGTGTGAATGTAAGTATTCAAGTCTATATAGGCTTTTTCAAGAATTAACAGGTCTTGGTTCTTATTGAATGTTTTTTGTATAAATGAATAAAGATAGACTATATGTTAAAACGAACACAAATTACAGAAGAAACTTATGTTAAAAGGAGGAACGATTATGAAAAAACTTTGCCGGGAAGTCTGGATCGAAGTTAATCTTGATGCAATTAAAAGAAATATCGAAGCCATTCAAGCGCATATTCCAAAGAAGAGTAAGATCATGGCTGTCGTGAAGGCGAATGCTTATGGACACGGTTCAGTGGAGGTAGCGCGGCAGGCACTAGAAAGCGGTGCGACGGAGCTCGCAGTTGCTAGCTTAGAAGAAGGGATTGTATTGCGAAGAGCAAAAATAGAAGCACCTATTCTTGTGCTTGGATTTACACCGCTCGATTGTGTGAAAAGGGCCGCAGCCTGGAGAATTGATCTCTCCGGCCTTCGAGAAGACTGGATTGCTCAAGCAAATGAGATCTTAGCGGAAGAAGAAAGCAAGCGACGGCTTGGGATTCATGTCAATGTTGACACGGGGATGGGGCGATTAGGTGTACGGACAAAGGAAGAGCTGTTAGCGGTGGTGAAGGCGCTTGAAAAGAGTGAAAACCTGAGGTGGGATGGAATATTTACGCATTTCTCCACTGCGGATGAGCCTGACCCTGATTTCACGTTGCTGCAGCACAGCATCTTCATTGATTTTCTTCGGTTTTTGAAAGAAGAAGGGATCAAACTGCCGACCGTACATATGAACAATACAGCTGCTTCGATTGCGTTTCCTGAATTTAGTGCCGATATGATCCGGCTTGGTATCGGACTTTATGGATTGTATCCCTCGCAATACATTGAAAGCTTAGACGCTGTTCAGCTAGAGCCCGCTCTCAGTTTAAAAGCAAGAATTGCGTTCGTGAAGAAAATGGTGACAAAGCCAAGAACCGTCAGCTATGGGGCAACCTATGTGGCAAAGCCTGACGAAGTCATTGCAACCATACCGATTGGTTATGCAGATGGGTACTCACGTGCTTTATCCAATCGAGGGTTTATGCTTTTCCGCGGAGAAAGAATGCCGATTGCTGGCCGAGTCACAATGGATATGACGATGATCAGCTTAGGAGAGATGAAAGCAAAGCAAGGCGAGGAAGTCGTCATTTATGGCCGTCAAAAGGGCGGAGAAATTTCTGTTGATGAAATTGCTGAAATGCTCAATACGATTAACTATGAAGTCATTGCAACATTAAGCCGCCGTGTTCCAAGGTTTTATCGTCGAGGCGGGAAGATTATTAAAATATCGACGCCGGTGATGTATGTGTGAAAGTAAGGACAGCATGAAATTGCAAAAATCCCCCTTTATAAAGGGGGATTCAGATTGTAGAGAAACTCATATTTTTCTACAATCTTTTTTATTTTCATCGTAATGATGATGGATTTGAGTTTCACGTCTTATTTCGGCTTAAGCTCGATACTCTTTATCTAAAATAAGAATGGGTTTAATCGTAGATCCATTTTTAGAATCTTCAAAAGCTTGTTCAATCTCTTCTAATTCGTAGAATTTTGCTAGTTTCTCAACTGGGAATTGTCCATTTTTAAAGAACTTGACTAGTTTAGGAATGAATAGTTGAGGAACGGCATCTCCTTCTATCACACCTTTTAACGTGAGCGCATTGAGCATGAGATCATTTGTCACATTAAACGTTAAATCGCGCTTTCCTACTGCTACTGTTGCACAAGTTCCTTTGACACGCAGGCAGTGAAGAGCAGCTAACGTGACTTCTGGTACTCCAGTTGTTTCAAATGAGTAATGTGCTCCTTTTCCTTCTGTGATTTCCTTCACTTTTTCAGCTGGATTCTCATGTTTACTGTTGATGACATGTGTTGCACCTAATTCTTTTGCTAGCTCAAGGCGGCTATCATGGATATCAACGGCAATAATCGGATCACAGCCTGCAATTTTTGCTGCCATTAACCCACTTAAACCAACAGCGCCTGTACCGAACACAACAAAGCTTGTACCTGGAGCTGGAGCAAGTGAATTTAAGACAGTACCGCTCCCAGTCATTAAGCCGCAGCCGAATGGTCCTAAATAACGTAAATCAGTTTCTTTGTCTACTTTTACCACATTTTTCTCATCAACCGTTGCATATGTACCAAATGACGATTGACCAAAAAATTGTGATACATCTTGATGATCATGTGTATGGATAGGCGTTTCATTATGTTTATTACGACCAGAAAAATTCAGTGGAATCATGTTTTCACATCCACCAGCGTTCCCGTCAAGACAATTATGGCAATGACCGCAATAAGCGAAACCTAGTACAACGTGGTCTCCTTCTTGAACGGTTGTGACATTAGAACCTGCTTTCACGACAATGCCAGAGCCTTCATGTCCTAATAGAGCAGGACGCGGGACAGGGAGCGTGCCATCTAATACAGTGGCATCCGTATGACAAACGCCAGATGCAACGATTTTGACAAGCACTTCATCTGCTTTTGGATCATCTAGTAATAGTGTTTGTTTCTCGAAATCTTTTTCATTTGTTGTAACCATCGCTTGAATTTCCATATCATGTGCCCTCACTTTTTGTATAGTATGATATTCTGAAGAAAGGTTAGATCAAATGTCACAAAAAATTCATTTCTTTATGACTAAGTTGATTGTAGGACGAAAGATTTTCCGTTTCAATCAGCAAAAAATCTTTTTTGTATAGGTTTTCAACACAAATGAATTTATGTATCTCTAATCAACATTTTTTAAAAAGTGTCTAAAGGAGGGGCCCATGATCAAAAAAGAGGATCGCCGTGTTGAGCGAACAAAAGAAACACTTCGTCAAACATTCAAAATACTAGTAAAAGAAAAAGGATATTCGCACGTAAAAGTGAAGGATATTGTGGAAAAGGCAAACTATAATCGGACGACGTTTTATGTGCATTATGAAAGTAAAGATGAATTAGCAGCAGATGTTATTCACCGGGAAATGGTCGATTTCGAATATGAATTTTGTAAGCCGACTCGTGAAAATCCACTGTTGGATTTAACTCGCATGAAACCAGAAGGCACTGATGTATTTCAATATATCGTTGAAAATCGCGACTATTATGATTTATTAGTGATGGAAGACCGAATTCCCCACATACAAGAAAAATTGCTTAAAAAAATACAATATATTTTCCAAAATAGAATGTCGTTTGTGAGTGATCAGTATGCAGAAATCAACGACAGTTATTTTGTCCAGTATCGTTCATACGGCATCTTTGGTTTTATCATTGAATGGATCAGAAATGACTACAATGCATCTCCCTCAGAAATGGCACGACGTATTATCAATTTATTATATATTCAATCCTCACTTATGATTCAGTTGAAAGATGAAGAAACGATTATGAAAAGGTAATGTCATATAAAAGTGATATATGTAGAATGATATTAATAGAAATAAGTGCACTCTGAATTTATGATGGTCACAATTTATCCGTTAAAAGCTCATGCAGCTGAGACAAATGGTTGGACGAAGCGAGCGGACTTACCGGAAGAATGTATTAATGCTGGGGTAGGAGTAGTTGATGGAAAGATTTATTTATTTGGTGGAGCAAGTGAAAAAAATAAGTTAAATAATCAAACATTTATGTATGACCCTAAGAAAGATATCTGGGAAGAAAAAACGAGCATGCCGAGAAATAGAACAGGCGGTACATATGCTACAGTAGGTAAGAAAATATATCTAATAGGTGGAAAAAACGAAGAGACAAAAACAGCTTATAACACAATTGATATATATGATACAGAACTTGATCAGTGGGCTGAAGAACCAATTCAAATACCTAGGGATACTGTACCTAAATTATACAATAAGGGAACTTTGCACGCAGTTGCGGTGGAAGAGAATATATATATTGTATCTTCAAGAAATACTTATACGAATAATGTCTATTGTTACAATAAAACTACTGGTGAATGGAAGAATCTGAATTCATCAGTTTTGCCTTCTCGAAATGGGAGAGCCATTTCTGAAATTGACGGAAAAATATATGTTGCAGGTGGCGAAAATTCGTTTGGTCATAGTAGAGAAAAGAATTTGTTTCAGTATGATATTGCAACAGATACTTGGAAGAGGCTTATCGATGTTCAATTGACATCTTATACATATGAACCCTCCTATGAAACTTACAACGGTAAGTTCTTTATTATTGATGGGCAATTATATGGTGATAATTAGGAAAAAATATGGTAAACAAAGTTCAGATTTTCAATCCACAGGATGGTCAATTTAAAAATTCAGCTTATGAATTGCCAGAAGGAAGAGTATCAGCTGTTGCAACAATTGTTGATGATCAATTATATGTCATTGGCGGACGTGACTACTCTTATAGTATGAGAAATCTTTCTGTAAAAAGTGATTACAGATCAGTGATTTCTATTTCATTAAAAGACTTACAAGTGACTGAGGATGAAACAAAGCCGGATGATGGGATAGCAGAAGACCCAAAGGATCAAGATGGGACAAAGCCAGGTGATGGCACAACAGAAGAGCCGAAAGACCAAGATGGAACAATTCCAGGAGAAGAAACTGCGAAAGGTATACTTTCCATTACCATGAATCAATGGGTTACAAAAGGATTACTGCTCTCAATGAAAGAAATCAACGATTTTCTTAACTGGTGTAAAGAAAGAAGCTTTGGAATCGGAATGAACTTTTATGAGATCAATAATGAACACAATAAAGGACCTTTCACAAGTAAGAAAGATTATGTCGTGTACCAAAATATCTTAATGTTTGATATCAAGCAATATTAATAAAATGAAAGCTGCTGATAATAGATTAGCAGCTTTTTATATTTTGCATTATTGTTAAAATTAGGATGAACATCATAAAAAAACAAGATATTTTTTTAAAAATCTGCTAAACATCCCATAACCACGTCCGATAATAGAATTGTCAGGGTTGATAAGCCCTAGAATAAAGGACTTTTTTCAGACAAGGACGTCTGTCAGGTCCCACATACATGGAGGTAATAGGAAATGAGAATTAACCACAATATCGCAGCACTTAACACATTAAACCGTTTGTCTGCAAACAACGGTGCGAGCCAAAAGAACATGGAGAAACTTTCTTCTGGTCTTAAAATTAACCGTGCAGGAGATGACGCAGCAGGTCTTGCGATCTCTGAAAAAATGCGTGGACAAATCCGCGGATTAGAAATGGCTACTAAAAACGCACAAGACGGTATCTCTCTTATCCAAACAGCTGAGGGTGCATTGACTGAAACTCACTCAATCCTTCAACGTGTACGTGAGCTTGTTGTTCAAGCTGGAAACACGGGAACACAAGACGATACAGACCTTGGTGCTATCCAAGAAGAAATCGCTAACCTAGTTCAAGAAATTGGTAACGGTTCTGGCAAAAACGGTATCTCTGATCGTACAGAATTTAACGGAAAGAAACTACTTGACGGTTCTTTTAGCGCGACTGGTGCTAATGCAAAATCATTAACTTTCCAAATCGGTGCAAATAAAGCACAAAAATTAGATGTGAACATCGAAGCAATGTCTTCTACAGCACTTGGTGCGGTTGGTGATGATGGCGCTCTTATTGCAGACCGTGCAGTTGCCGACATCGATGTAAGACAATTTGCTGATCCAACTGATGCTGACGCAATTTCTTTTGATGACCAATTAGATATCGTTGATGGAGCGATCAAACAAGTATCTAACCAACGTTCTAAACTTGGAGCAGTCCAAAACCGTCTAGAGCACACAATCAACAACCTTGGTGCTTCTGGTGAAAACTTAACAGCTGCTGAGTCTCGTATTCGTGACGTTGACATGGCGAAAGAAATGAGTGAGTTCACTAAGAACAACATTCTTTCTCAAGCGTCTCAAGCAATGCTTGCACAAGCGAACCAACAGCCACAAAACGTACTTCAATTACTACGTTAATGAAAGGCCCCTTGATGGGGCTTTTTTTTATGCTGTTTTTTCCTTCACATTTTCTCCAGTCTTATGATTCTTAAATCCCTCTGTTAAATCATGAAAAACGACCTTTAAATTTGGCATACTCTAGCGAAACAATCATAATGAATAAGACTTTTTCCTTATTTATTCCTTTTTTGTTAAACATATTCCATTAAAGTTCGATAAATGGATTGTAAGGCTTACAAAAAAATTCTAATTTAGAACTTTTAGACATGGATGTCTAATTGGTTCAAACACATGGAGGTCATTTAATATGAGAATTAACCACAATATCGCAGCACTTAACACACTGAACCGTTTGTCTGCAAATAATGGAGCAGGGCAAAAGAACATGGAGAAGCTTTCTTCTGGTCTTCGTATCAACCGTGCAGGAGATGACGCAGCAGGTCTTGCGATTTCTGAAAAAATGCGTGGACAAATTCGGGGGTTAGAAATGGCGTCTAAAAACGCACAAGATGGTATTTCTCTTATTCAAACAGCTGAAGGTGCATTAACTGAAACACATGCGATTCTTCAACGTATGCGTGAGTTGACAGTTCAAGCGGGTAACGTAGGTACACAGCAGACTGAGGATTTAACGGCGATTCAAGATGAGATTAAAGCACTTGTTGAAGAGATTGATGGTATCTCAAGCCGCACAGCATTTAACGGAAAGAACCTTTTAAATGGAGATGTTACAGACGGATTCCAATTCCAAATTGGTGCGAACAAGGAACAACATATTATTGTTGAAATTGGTAAAATGGATGCAGAAACATTAACAGTTAAAGATATTGATGTAAGTGTTGATGGCTTCAATTTCGATACTGAAATTGAAAAAATCGATGCGGCAATCGGCGCTGTATCTAAACAACGTTCATCACTTGGGGCGGTCCAAAACCGTCTAGAGCACACAATCAACAACCTTGGTGCTTCTGCTGAAAACTTAACAGCTGCTGAGTCTCGTATTCGTGACGTTGATATGGCGAAAGAAATGAGTGAGTTCACAAAGAACAACATTCTTTCTCAAGCTTCACAAGCAATGCTTGCACAAGCGAACCAACAGCCACAAAACGTACTTCAATTATTACGTTAATTAAAAGCCCCCGTTGAGGGGCTTTTTTTATGTTGATTTTAGCAATTGATGTAATTGAAAGTCTGGAACGGCTTCATAGAAGAAAGCTCGATTTAATTCATCATTCTTTTGATCCCACCTATGCCACCAGTGGCCGACCTCACCAGTGGAGTCAGCTTGAATCATGTCTTGCAGCTGCTCTAGGTTGATGATTTTTCTCGGTTCTATTAAGAATGAATGCATACGATGATATGCCTCAAGGTATTTAGTTTGTTTTGTTTGAACGGCATATTGTACATAATAATTGAAAAATTCTTGTACAAATGTCAGATGCGGAATGGGGGTTCCTTTTAACTCGACGCCTTCCCATGCCATATCCGCAATTGCACAAAGCCACCAGCCAAGCTCATTGGCATGCTGCATTTGTTGTAAGGTATGCCGTTCAAAAGAAATAAGCTCATCTTCTTGTGCTTGTTTGAGCATACGCTCAAGTGTCTGTGCCTCAAGAGCTGCCTTTGTCATTCCCTGACCATGTATTGGATCTAATGTGCATAAGGCATCACCCATGACCAATAAGCCGCTTGGCCAATCTTCCATTTGTTCATAGTGGTTTCTGACACAAGCCGGAACTCTAAATCCTTTTGGTTTCGTATAGGGAATTAAATGAGTGATGGCTTCTGCTATCGAGGGATTGGTCAGCCTAGCGGTCTCTACATCAAACTGATCAGCGTCCGTTGTTGGATAATGAGAGCCGCCAGCTGCTGAGAGAAGAACCGCTACTAAATCATGATCTACTCGTTCAAACAGTCCTGTTGGAATTTTCTTATTTGGCTGTCCAATGATGACCATTGGTTCCAGATTCGGTGCCTCAGGTGGTATTTGGTAGTATCTTGTGCTATAGCCAAGAGACACGATTAGCTCATCTGTCTGGGGCAAGGTTCGTCCTGCGCTTTTCAGCCATTTTGGCAATTTAGACATTCTTCCAGACGTATCAATGACTAAGTCCGCACTCATTTTGTTGATGATTCCAGGCTTTATCCTCCGATCTTTGACCTGTAATCCACTCACTTTAGTCGTTTCTTCTTCAAAAAGAAGAGCGATCGCTTCATGTTTTTCTAAAAATTGAACACGTTCCTCACGTAACATTCTTTGCATCAGCACCCACTCTAGCATGGCACGTCGTGTGACAGCTGTTTCTTCAGTATCCGTGAGTACTAACTCGCCATCTTTTGTCAAAAATCGAGATGTCTGATGCCATGTGTTGTACCCGCCCATTTCGAGTAATTCTTTTGTATAACCAGGAAATAGACGTTCCACTATTTGTTTGCCTAGTGGCAGCATTCTATGTGGATGAAAAGCTTGAGGCGTGCCAAGACGATTCTCAGGAGCGTCTGGCAATTCGTCCTTTTCAATAATCAATACTTCAAGGTAAAAACTTGATAAAACCTTTGCAGCGAGCATTCCCGTTATTCCGCCTCCGATGACGATCGCCCGCTCATACTTCATGGGTTGTGTCACAACATGCGCCTCCAGTGAATATATAAAATGGTTACATGACCATTTCATCATATGTTGATTTTCTAAGTATAGCAAATTCTTGTTTTTTTGAATATAGAAAGGAATTGGCATACTTTTTACTCGTAAATATGAAAAAAACTTCAATCTTGATCATTATTTTTAAAAAATAATAATCAAATTTGAGAGGAATGACCGATAAATACATTAAGGGGGTAGAGAGAATGGATATACTACAGAGTATTGTAACCGCAGCACCTTATATGATGAAGATTTTAAAAGATGAAGTGACGATGGGTGTCATTGATCGAGAAAAATTCTTGCTGTATTTGCCATCAAAAGATGTGGATTTTCAAATACGGACAGGAGATCCCATTAAACCAGATGATCAGAATATGAAAAATGCGCTTAGAGGAGAAACATCAAGTACATTCGTACCTGAATCGGTGTATGGGACGCCTTTAAATGCAATGGGATTGCCGATTTTCGATGAAAATCAACAAGTCATTGGTGCAATCGCTTTAGGTTTTCCACTTAAAAATCAAATAGAACTTGAGGCGTATATGGAGTCATTGAACGACATCATTCAAAGTATTCAAGAAAAAGTACATGTGGTGGCGGCTCATTCAGAAGAGCTCTCTGCGACAAGTGAGGAAATGACATTACAAACACAGCAAACACTTGAAAGCTCGAAAAAAACTTCAGATATTACTAAAATGATCAAAGGTATCTCTAAACAAACGAGTTTGCTAGGATTGAATGCTTCAATTGAAGCGGCCAGGGCAGGAAAAGAGGGAGCGGGTTTTAGTGTGGTAGCAAGCGAGGTTCAAAAGCTCTCAAGCGAAACCTCACGTGCAACGGAAAATATAGAAAGCTCATTACAAGGGATTTCCTCTAATATACATACATTACTTGAGAGTATGGGCCATATGAAAGGGTCATCTTCAGAACAAGCTTTATTAGTGACGGAGTTTAGTGAAATTGTAGATAGGTTGACGACGGTTAGCAAAGAAATGAAAGAATTTATGCAAAAGGTGATGTCAACGTAAAAAACGAATCCAAAAAGGGTTCGTTTTTTTGTTGGCTCGTTATTTTCTGTTTTTCTGATCAAAGCGATAATCGTATGTTTCACCTTTGACCACATTTAAAAACTCATGTCCAATTTGAACGAGCTGTGCATTTTCCCATTTAATCAGAGGATCTTTATCAGGGTACTTCCAGTAGATTGTTTTCTTGTGATGGGTGAGTTTGTTTTCAATTTCTGCTCTGACCGCATTCTCTTTTAGCTTTCCTCCGCTATGTCGATATGTGTTAATGGTATAGGTTCCATCAGGTGATGATATCGAGCGGATAAATGTTCCGTGAGACACGCCTTGAAGAGAGAAGCATTTCCAGTAAATAATTCCGGCGAAGCTAAGACATAAGATGGCAAGGATGATGGTGGTTTTCTTTTTAAACATGAATTCCTCCAGGTGTAGATCGCAATATTCTAATATATGAGAGAGATTACAAAAAGATTCATATAGTCCAAAAGTTCTATTCATTTCAATTATCGGCCATTTTTTCTCAACATTCAACAGTTAGCCCGTAAAGATAAGGAAAATTTAAGGATGCATTCAGATCACACTGGTCATTCGAAAACACTTTACAAAAGAATTTGCGATCAGTAGACTTATGCTCATATAGAGAAATGGGGCAGATGGAATGAATCAAATCATAGATACGTATCAAAATTATGAAGAGCTTTCCGCTCATGAAAGAAAAGGGATTGACTATCAGATTCTTCATCAGCGGAAAGGGGATCAGCTTCTCGTCCTGTCACCTCATGCGGGCGGAATTGAATCTGGCGTGAGCGAGCTGGTCCATGAAGTAGCAACCGATTATTCTATGTATTTATTCGAGGGCCTTAAAGTGAAAGGCAATCATGTTCTTCATATTACGAGCACACGTTTTGATGAGCCGATTTGTCTTTCTCAAGTGCATACACATCATTATACGTTTGCACTCCACGGCTATGGAGAAACAGACGTCCTACAAACTTTAGTTGGCGGTACCGACAGGGAAAAAGCTGCTGAAACAGTGAAGCGTCTCACACAAAATGGCTTCCATGCCTTACTTTTATCTGAATCGGATCAATTTGCTGGAACACATCCTCAAAATATTAATAATCAGTGCCTCACAGGAAAAAGTGTTCAAATTGAAATTAGCCAAGCTCAGAGAAGAGCTTTCTTTCAAGACTTTAGGCGGAGCCGTAGGCGTGATACACAAACCGAACAATTTTATCAATACACAAATGCGCTGAAACAAGTGTTAAGCCTTTATGAATAAACTTCTGACGTCACGTGTGCTGACGCTTTTGTTTGATATTCAGCTTCATTTTCTGCGACCTTGCCGGCTCTCATTAAATAAGAAGTAAATTCTTTTTGAAATTGAATGCCGGCTCTTCGCTGTTCAAATAGAGCAAGCCGTTTTTCAGCAAAAGCCCGAGTGACATGAAATGTTTGAGCAATATGCAAAATGGCTTGCTGCCTAAGGTTTGGGAACGTCATTTGCAGCAGCATAAAAGTCGGAACACAAAAGTGATACATGAATTGTTTTGCTTGAAACTCTTGCAGTTCTCGAAAGAGCTTGTGCATGTTAAAGTGGTTGCCTGTATGCTTCAGCACATGACAAAGCTCGTGGGCGAAATCCTGCCACTGTTCTTCTGACGATAAGGCTCTGTTTAAAATAATACTGTAAAGACCTTGATGTTTGATCATCATGCTGCCAGTATCCTCGTAGTGTACCCATACATGAAATTCAGCTGCGATCCTATGCATGTCTACATAGGCAGGGCCGCTTATTTGCAGTTGAGTGTATAACCGTTTAATATCTTCTTCTAAATGGGTTAAAAAATAAGTCATGTCAAAACCTCCATACAAACGTATGTTCTATTTTTGCCGTAAAAGAAAAGTCCATATAGGACTAAATGGCTAATAAAGCTATCGCTTACTTTTTATATCGGCTTGTTTTTAACAATTTTAACATAAAATCAAAGAAAATTGGAAGTTTTTCCTGTTTTTTTTGTTCTATTTTTTATTTTTTACAAAGATAAAACGGCGATTGAATTCAAATTTTACCATAGTCTTATGACGAAAACAAACAAATTTGTCTTACGTTTGCCACCGATTGATGAGCAAGATCAAACATCAATTTAGCAAAAAGGAGTGCAAAACATGGTACAAATTTATCAAGATTTTATTCCAGTTGGAAACGGAAATCGCCCAGGATATGCTATGACGCCGCTTTATGTAACTGTGCATAACACAGCCAATACATCTAAGGGAGCTGACGCAAAAAGTCATGCGGCATATGTCAAACGCTCAACAACAGAGGTAAGCTGGCACTTCACAGTGGATGACAGAGAAATTTTTCAGCATCTCCCTTTAAATGAAAATGGGTGGCATGCTGGGGATGGACATGGAGATGGCAACCGAAAATCGATTGGCATTGAAATTTGTGAAAACGAAGATGGAAACTTTCAACAAGCTGTCAAACATGCCCAGTGGCTTATTCAAAAGCTTTTAAAAGAACATGGCATTCCATTAGCAAATGTGGTGACGCATCAGCATTGGTCAGGAAAAACATGTCCACGTCTGCTGCTAGCTACATGGGATGAATTTAAAAGAGGAATTGAGACTGCAGGTGATCCGGAAACGGTGATCACATATGTGGTGAAAAGCGGGGATACGCTAACGAGTATTGCCAAAGCCCATGGTGTCACAGTGAGTGATTTACAGACATGGAATCAGATTAGTGACCCGAACATGATTCGAGTTGGACAAGTTCTCAAAATTTATCATGCAGAAGAAAAGCTCAGTTATGAATTGCCGGATGGGGTGTTAAAGGTGACATCACCTCTGACGAAGGGGGAGCATGTACGTCTCGTCCAAAAAGCGCTTGCTGCTGTGTATTTTTATCCTGATAAAACAGCTGTAGATAAGGGCATTGATGGCGTTTATGGGGAAAAAACAGCCAATGCCGTCGCGCGATTTCAACTAATGAATGGTCTAACAAGTGATGGGGTATACGGTCCTAAAACAAAAGTGAAGCTGCTTCAACTATTAAATCAGTAAGTCTTTCTTTTTGGCCGCTTGAATGACGGCTTCACTCTTTTCATGTAATCGGCAGACATAAGGGGATGGCTTAAATTCAGCAAACTGAACATATCTCAATTGTTTAAGTTTCTTTTTCATAATGGCACCTCAATCGTTGCAGCAGTTGGTTTTATTGTATGCAAGTAGATGTGAAAACGGAAGTAGGACGCGGATGAAGTTCCGCGTCCTTTAGTGTAATCAAGCTTTTTTATTTTTATACTCATCTAGGAGCTGTTCATTCTTTTTGAAAATACGCTCCGTATGGGGACTTACTTTGTAATCAGCCATACTAATATGGCGCTTTTTCTTTAAAATCTTAAATGGGTTTTTCTTGCGATTGTTATTATCCCCTTGAAGTGCGTGTTCCATCTTCATCACCTTCCTCTTCGTCAGGCAAGATTAGGTCATAAATCGTTGTAAGTGAAGTCATTAATAAATAGTCGAATTCAGTGACAATTTCCTCAGAGGTCAGCTTAATCACAAAGTGTGCATCCGCTACTGAAAACGGGATGAGAACCAATTTGCCGAAATCATCGTAATACACTTCCTGCCTGTCAAGCTTTGCTTGAATGAGCGCTCTCTGATCAAGTGTCCGCAGCAGGTCATCTTTTTGCTCCTGCGTATCATAAGGACAAAGAACTGCTTGAATATTCATTTTTTCTGCAAAAGAATAGATCAGTCGTTCAATTCCCTCTATATATGCTTCTATACTTCCATAATATACATGGATCGGTTCGTTTTTCAATAGGTATTGGTACGTTTTTAGTTTATTAAGGTAAGAATGAAGCAGGTCGTTATTTTGTTCTAGGAGTTGATGGGTGTCGGTTTCAAGTTCATGATTTCCGAGTTTTTTAATATAGGAGCTGAGGAAAATAAAGGCATCAGTTAATGCGAAAAAAACAGCAATAATCAGGTAGTGCATCCAATCGGTGAAGATTGAAGCAGGGTCATTTGTCCAGTACACAACAGCACCCGCTACATAAATCCAATACCACGTTTTACGAATCGCAAACATCTTTTCTTTTACTTTTTGTTCAAAGCGCCATACCGCAAATACATATACAGCAAGAGCGCCTAGCAATAACCAAACAGTCAATTGAAAAAATAATAGCATGTTCTTCTCTCCCATAGACAGATGGATACTTATTTATTTCTATGGATATGATTGGAAACCCTGCTTCATGAAAAAATGGCTTGCAGAAAAAGACCATTTGAGGATGCAAACAAATAAAAAAAGACCTGTTAGACAGGTCTTTGATATTAGAGAATCGCATTTAACACAAAGTATATAAGTGCCCCTAGAGTTCCCGAAATCGGTAATGTGATCACCCAAGTGACAAGCATACGTTTTGCCGTACCCCAGTTGACTCCTTTTACTCTATGTGCAGATCCTACACCTAGAATAGAAGATGAGATCACGTGAGTGGTACTAACAGGTAAGTGAATAAATGTTGCACCGAAGATAATAGCTGCACCCGTTAAGTCTGCAGATACTCCGTTTACTGGACGAATCTTCATGATTTTACCGCCGACTGTTTTAATAATCTTCCAGCCGCCAATAGACGTACCTAGTCCCATTGCAAGCGCACAAGAGAATTGTACCCAGAAAGGAATGTCGTCTGTTGTATGCAAATTACCTGCAATTAAAGCCATCGTAATAATTCCCATCGCTTTTTGCGCATCGTTTGTTCCGTGGGTATACGATTGCAGTGCAGCCGTTAAAATTTGAACACGTCGGAATTGTTTATTTGTTTTTGCGAGATTGTTGTTTCGGAATATAATTTTGATAATGGTATACACGATATATCCCAAAACAAAAGCCAGGATAGGTGAAAGCAAAAGTGCTTGAATGATTTTAATGAATCCCGAATAGTTTAAAGCGCCAAAACCAGCAGAGGCAATAACAGCTCCTGCAATTGATCCGATCAGTGCGTGTGAAGAACTACTCGGAATCCCGTAATACCAAGTAAGCAAGTTCCAAGTTATCGCTGCAATTAATGCAGCCAAAATGACGACAGATCCGTTTTGAAGTGTAAAAGGATCTGCGATGTCTTTTGTAATGGACTTTGCCACACCTGTAAATGTCATTGCTCCTAAGAAGTTCATAAACGCTGCCATAATAATAGCATGTCTTGGCTTTAACGCCTTTGTTGAAACTGAAGTAGCAATGGCATTTGCTGTATCGTGGAATCCGTTAATGAAATCAAAAGCAAGTGCACAAATGACAATAAGTATGGTAAGGATGAGTAATGTATCCATGTTTAACTAACCCCGTTACGCATTCTTCATAATGATTGTTTCTAGATTGTTGGCAACACTTTGACAGGAATCTGCGATTTCTTCAAGTGTTTCGTAAATTTCTTTGTATTGAATGACCTTAATTGGATCCGTTTCTTTTCCAAACAAGTTCTTTAGTGATTTGCGGTGAAGATTGTCACAATTATGCTCAATCTCTTTAATTTTGATTGCGTGCGGATGAATATCTTTCAAGCGATTATCAGCCAGTAATTCAATAGTCGTTAAAATTTCTTTCGCACATTCTCTGATGTAGTGGCTGAATTTGTCGATATGTTCGTCAGAGCTTGTAATTGAATAAATTTCTAAAGTTGCTGAAAAATGCTCAATGCCGTCTAAAACATCGTCGAGGCTATTCGTCAATTGAAGAATGTCTTCACGTTCAATCGGTGTAATAAAGGCTTTGTTCAGCTCTTTAATCATGGTATGAACATGATTATCACCTTTTGTCTCATATTCCTTCAATGTGTCAGAAAATTCTTTCAGAGTGGTTTGATTTGTTACTTTATAGCTAACAAAATACTCAGCAGTTTCATCTAAATTTTTAGCAATTTCCGTTAACAAGACGGAAAACTTGTCTTTTTTCCTTTTTAACATGTAAAAACCCTCCATTGTATAAATGAGACAATGCACACATCAAATAATTATATATTCTTTTGTCGAAAAAAAACAGGTGTAGTCGAAAATTTCTTCACTTTTTCTATTTGATCTTATTCTGACCTAAAGATGTGATCTCAACTCACCTTTTTCAGAAAGGGGAAAAGAAAGCAAAAAAGCGGACCATTTTTGGCACCGCTTAAAAGTTAAGAAGCTGAATAAACAAGCTTAAACCGCTCACAAACAAGAAGCATATCTTCCTTAAATGTTAATCCGTACGGCTTAAGGGCTTCTGTGAAAAATTCTTCATGTTCTTTGTACCAATAGTCATATGAAAGATCGCCTTCACCTTCTGCTTTTGCAAATGATTCAGGAACCTCATTCATTGGCATGATATCTACTTGTGTGATCTCTATGATGGCTTTTGGTTCCTCCCTGCTGTCCAAAATGACCGCATATTGACCGGGTTTTGGAAGAGGCTCTTGTTCTTTTTCGTAAAAAAGGTATCCAGAACAAGTGGCTGTTTTTTTCCCTTGTTGTACAAGGTCAAGCAAGTGATCTGGATCTGCGCCAAATGCCCAAGCAGAAACAGAGGCGTGATCAGGAGTTTTTTCTGATTTTTCCTCCCAATAAGATTCCCAAAATAAAGTGCTTTTGTGGTTCATCCTTTTTCCCCCTTTGTTATGAGTTTATTATATCGTGAAGTTTCAAACTTGGAAATCGTATGTCTTTATTACTACAAACTGTGCATGTCATATGTTTTGAAAACATGTGTTTTGTTTGGCAGATATAGGATGATAGAATGAAAAATTTTGAAATTTTAGAATAATCTATTGTATTCTGGTCAAGAAGTCGGTAAGGTCAAAGTAAGAATATGGAAGGGGTGTTGTTCATGAAACGCATTTCTCTAACTGTTTTGTCCATATGTCTGTTTGTTTTCTCGTTTTTCCTGCCGGTCAGCCAAGTCACTGCAAACGAAACTCATGGGAATAAAGTAGCTGTTGGCAAAGATGGTATGGTGGCTACTGCACATCCGCTTGCATCGGAGATTGGTGCTGACGTATTGAAAAAAGGTGGGAACGCAGTGGATGCTGCTGTTGCCATTCAGTACGCACTTAACGTAACAGAGCCAATGATGTCTGGAATTGGCGGTGGCGGATTTATGATGGTTTATGATGGGAAGACAAAGGAAACTTCCATCATCAATAGCAGAGAGCGAGCACCACAGGGCGCAACACCTGACATGTTTTTAACAGATGATGGAAAAGTTATTCCATTTGCTGAGCGATCTACACATGGAAATGCGGTAGGTGTTCCAGGGACTGTAAAAGGTCTTGAAGCTGCATTAGATAAGTGGGGTACTCGTTCTATGAAGGAATTGATTGAGCCCTCCATTCAACTTGCAGAAGATGGTTTTAAAATTGATTCTGTCTTGGCAAAAGCGATTGATGATCATCAAGGAAAATTGAAAAAAACGGCCGCAGCGCCAATTTTTCTTCCGAATGATCAGCCGCTCGAAGAAGGAGATCTGCTTGTCCAGCCAGGTCTTGCAAAAACATTTAAACTCATTGCGAAAAAAGGAAGCAAAGCGTTTTATGAAGGGAAAGTAGCAAAGGCACTTGCAAATACAGTTCAAGATTTTGGCGGGACGATGACTTCAAAAGATATCAAACGTTATGAAGTCAAGACTGACAAGCCAATCTGGGGAGACTATAAAGGATATCAGCTTGCAAGCATGCCTCCACCAAGCTCAGGCGGGGTGTTTATGCTACAAATTCTCAAAATACTTGACCATTTTAACCTGTCTCAGTATGACCCCAAATCATTCGAAAAATATCAGCTGCTTGCTGAAACGATGCACCTCTCCTATGCTGACAGAGCCGCATATGCCGGCGACCCCGAATTCGTAGATGTTCCACTAAAAGGACTACTAGACGATGATTACATTTCAGAAAGAGCCTCTCTCATTCAATTAGATCAAATGAATCGCAGCCCGAAAGAAGGAGATCCTTGGGCATATGAGGATGAGAAAAATCCATCCCCAATTGTTCCTCAGCCAGAAGATAAAACCATCGGTGAGACGACCCATTTCACTGTTGCAGATCAGTGGGGAAATGTTGTGTCATTTACAACAACCATTGAACAATTATTTGGTACAGGGATTCTTGTTCCAGAGTATGGATTTTTCTTAAATAATGAACTGACTGATTTTGATGCAAGACCTGGCGGGGCAAATGAAGTCCAGCCCAATAAACGTCCATTATCAAGTATGACCCCGACGATCATTTTTAAAGATGGAGAGCCTGTCATGACTGTTGGGTCTCCTGGTGGAACGACGATCATTGCTTCTGTTTCACAGACGATTCTCAATTTACTTGAATATGACATGGAGCTTCAGGATGCGGTAGAAGAGCCAAGAATCTACACAAACAGCTTAACTTCGTATCGTTATGAAGTAGGTGTCCCTCTAGATGTAAGAACAAAGTTAAATGATATGGGTCACCAGTTTGGCAGTTCCCCTATTGATATAGGGAATGTGCAAGCTTTACTGATTGATCGAAAAGCAGGGATATTCACTGGAGTAGCTGATTCAACGAGAAATGGAACTGCTGTTGGTGTCAATCTAAAGGTAGCTGCAGATCAATAGCATTTCCCGGGAAAAGAAGCGCCTCATCAAGAAGGCGTTTCTTTTTAGTTTTCATTAAAATAAAAACACAGTTGACACCTGTGAATAGTTTGAATAATATATAGACTAACATCAATCATACATAGCTGATCGGACAACCGAAGGCTCTTGGCATTGACGTACAGGACTTTTTTGTACTTCAATCGCTGAGGGCCTTTTTTGCGTATAGAACTGAAAACGGCAAGGTTGGTGTCACTATTCAATGTGAAAGGGAGCGGATAACATGAAAAAAAGGATATGGATGTCTATTGCGATGACACTTTTCATCATCACAAGTGCCGCATGCTCAAATGCGAATGAAGCCTCAAATCAAAATGGAAAGGTTGAGCTGTTGAATGTGTCATACGATCCTACACGTGAATTGTATCAGGAATACAATCAAGCCTTCCAGACTTATTGGAAAGACAAAACCGGTGAAGATGTGACGATACAGCAGTCTCATGGAGGGTCGGGTAAGCAGGGGAGATCGATTATTGATGGACTCGAAGCAGACGTGGCTACACTTGCTCTTGGGTACGACATTGATGCCATTGCAGATCGAGGGCTACTTTCAAAGGATTGGCAAAAAGAATTTCCGAATCAGTCCACACCTTACACGTCTACGATTGTGTTTCTTGTGAAGAAAGGGAACCCCAAAAATATTAAAGACTGGGATGACTTGCTTCAGCCAGGTGTATCTATCATCACACCAAATCCAAAAACGTCAGGCGGTGCAAGATGGAATTATTTAGCCGCATGGGCATATGCCGATAAAACCTTTCATGGGGATGAAGAAAAAACGAAGGATTTTGTGAAAAAGTTATATGAACATGTCGAGGTGCTCGATTCAGGTGCTCGCGGCGCCACAACAACTTTTGTCGAGCGCGGTCTTGGTGACGTGTTAATTGCTTGGGAAAATGAAGCCTATTTAACACTGCATGAATTAGGCAAAGACAAATTTGAGATTGTCAGTCCCTCCATTAGTATTCTAGCAGAGCCGCCCGTTGCCGTTGTCGACCAAAATGTGAAACGAAAAGGAACAGAGAAAGTGGCAAAGGCTTATTTAGATTATTTGTATTCTAAAAAAGGACAGGAAATTGCGGCGAAAAACTATTATCGACCAAGAAATCAAGAAGTGCTAAACAAATATAAAGATCAATTTAAAGAGATTGATATGGTGACCATTGATCAGGCATTTGGCGGATGGCGAAAGGCGCAGAAAAGATTTTTTGATGATGGCGGATTATTTGATCAAATATATAGCGGACAAAAATAGGGGGCGACGTGATGAAGAAAGGCTATACTGCCGCCAATAAAAGAAAACGTGTATTGCCTGGATTCGGGCTGAGTCTCGGAGTGACACTTGTTTATGTCAGTGCGATTGTCGTGATTCCTTTATCTATGGTATTTATTTGGACGGCTTCATTAGGAGCAGAAGGAATTTGGAATGTCTTTAGTGATGCGCGGGTGCTAAAGTCGCTGCAGCTTACGGTTACGACTTCTTTTGCAGCTGCACTCATCAATGCAGGTTTCGGTGTACTGATCGCATGGGTTCTCACGCGGTACTCGTTTCCAGGAAAGAACATCCTGGATGCCCTCATCGATTTGCCGTTTGCTCTTCCAACGGCAGTGGCTGGCATCGCTTTGACGACTCTATATTCTCCGAATGGGTGGATTGGGCAATTTTTGCATGTGAAGGTGGCTTACACCCCGCTCGGTATTATTTTGGCACTGATTTTTATTGGCATTCCATTTGTCATAAGAACGGTTCAACCGGTCATTGAGGGGCTTGAGCAGGAAGTGGAAGAGGCCGCAGCCATACTTGGTGCTACAAGAAAACAGACCTTTTTTCATGTACTGCTGCCTGCCTTGTTTCCAGCGGTGCTGACTGGATTTTCTCTTGCATTTGCAAGAGCACTCGGTGAATATGGCTCCGTTGTGTTTATAGCGGGAAATATTCCGTTTAAAACAGAGATTACACCACTGATGATCATGTCTAAGCTTGAGCAGTATGATTATCAAGGTGCCGCAGCCATTGCCTGTTTCATGCTGCTCTTATCATTTGTCATTTTGTTATTGATTCACGGATTGCAGTGGTTTGTCGAGCGGAAAAAACAAGTGGAAGTGAGGTGAGACGATTGGAAAGGGAGCTTCTTAAAGAGCACCGCATCAAGTACAGGAGTCCTGTGACGGAATCAAAAGCGGTGAAGAGTATGTTGATTGGTGTGGTGTATGCTTTTTTGATTTTGTTTTTACTCATGCCGTTGATTGCTGTGTTTTCAAAGGCTTTTGAGAAAGGATGGAGTTCTTATCTTCTTGCCATCTCACATCCAGACACGCTTGCGGCAATTAAATTGACTGTTTTCATTGTGATGATCACATTGCCGCTTCAAATGATTTTTGGGGTCAGTGCTGCTTGGCTCATCACAAAATTTCATTTCCCGGGAAAACGTTTGTTAACGACTGTCATTGATCTTCCGTTTGCGGTGTCACCTGTCATTGCAGGACTTGTATTTGTACTTTTATTTGGTTCAAATGGACTTTTAGGACCGTGGCTATTAGCAAATGGATGGAAAGTGATTTACTCTGTACCGGGGATGATTCTTGCGACCATCTTTGTGACATTTCCTTTTGTTGCGAGAGAATTAATTCCGTTTATGCAAAATGAAGGCATTCATGAGGAAGAAGCATCGCTTACGCTTGGTGCCAGTGGGTGGAAGACCTTTTTCCTTGTGACACTTCCAAATATAAAATGGGCCCTTTTTTACGGCGCCATTTTAGCAGGGGCAAGGGCGATTGGTGAATTTGGTGCAGTGTCAGTTGTATCCGGTCATATCCGCGGAATGACAAATACAATGCCGCTTCATATAGAAATTCTATACAACGAGTATCAATTCCAAGCGGCTTTTGCCGTGGCCTCTCTCATGGCGTTTGTTGCGGTCATCACATTAATCATCAAGCAGATCATTCAGCAGAGAGATCACAGGCTTGGCAAGCGTTCAAAATAAATGGAGGGATCATCCTTGGGGATTACAGCGAAACAAATATCAAAGCAATTTGGGCAGACGAAGGTTTTGCAAAACGTGGATTTGACGATCGGAAATGGGGAATTAATATCCTTACTAGGACCATCTGGATCAGGTAAGACGACTTTATTAAGAATTATTGCAGGGCTTGATGATGCGAATGCAGGACAGATCTTATTTGGAGAACAGGATTATACTCACATCCCAGTGCGAAAACGGCAAATTGGTTTTGTCTTTCAGCAATATGCGCTTTTTCGAAATATGACGGTATTTGATAATGTGGCTTTTGGATTGAAGATGAAACCTAGAGGAGAAAGGCTGCCTAAAAAAGACATCAAAGAGCGCGTGCATGAGCTGCTGAAAGTCGTTCAATTAACGCAGTATGCTCACCGTTATCCAGAGCAGCTGTCAGGTGGACAAAAGCAGCGTGTAGCACTTGCACGTGCGCTAGCCGTTAAACCGAAAGCTCTTCTCTTAGATGAACCTTTTGGTGCACTAGATTCAAAGGTGAGAAAAGACTTAAGACATTGGCTGAAAAAAGTTCATCAAGAATTTCAAATGACGACCATCTTTGTGACGCATGATCAAGAAGAAGCGTTTGATATCGCTGATCGTGTTGTGGTGATGAATGAGGGCAGAATCGAAAAAATCGGCACAAAAAAAGAAATGACAGAGCAGACTGACAACCTTTTTGTAGCTGAATTTTTAGATATAGGAAGCCATATTTAACAAGAAGTTGATGCGATGTAATGAAAGAGATGCGGCAAAAAGCTGCATCTTTTTTTATAAAAGTTTTCCTAGGAACATTGACTTATAATTTTGAATATTATAATATCTTTACAAAGGTAACAGCATTGAACATTTTATAAAACATCTATTTGTAAGCGCTTCACAAAAGGTTCTATTTTAAAATGTTCATTCTTTTTGTTACATGTGTTCATATTTATACCAAATGAAAGGGGTGGTTGTTTGAACAGCTTGTTTGAGTTAGATCAACAGCTGATTGAGCTGCAATACGAAGCATCTTCAAGTGAGGAGGTGACTGCCTATTTAGCAGAAAGGTTAGAAACTGGAGGGTATATTAAATCGAGCTTTTTACCAGCAGTGCTTGAAAGAGAAAAAACATATCCGACCGGTCTTCCTCTTGCGACCTTTGGGGTGGCCATTCCCCATACAGATCCTGAACATGTAAACAAACCGGCGATCAGTGTAGCGACATTAAAGGAACCTGTTATTTTTCATAAGATGGGAAGCCCTCATGAGACAGTTCAAGCCAAAATTGTGTTCGTTCTGGCAATCTCTGAACCTAGTAAGCAGCTCGTGATGTTAGAGAAACTGATGACGCTTTTCAGAAAAGAAGAAGTAATGACAAGTTTATCTCAGATGACATCGTATGAAGAAGCTGTTGATGTACTTCAAAAAGAATTAAACCAATAGTTATTCACGACATAATGTAAGCGCTTTATCTAAAATCAGGAGGTGGATGTATGATCAAGCAAGCCGTCGATTTTATCTTAGACTTAGGGCCAACAATTATGCTCCCAATTATTATGACGTTATTCGGTATGATTTTAAGGCAAGGATTTAAAAAATCCTTCCGTGCAGGTATTACGATCGGAATTGGATTTGTCGGGGTCAATCTTGTCATTAATTTACTCGTAAGCGGTCTTGGACCAGCAGCCAAAGCCATGGTCAATTCTCTTGGATTAAAGCTTGATATTTTAGATGTCGGCTGGCCGATTGGAGCCGCTATTTCATTTGGTACACCTGTTGCCCCTTTAATGATTCCTCTTGTGCTCTTGTTAAATGTTATTTTGCTGTCTGTTAACTTTACGAAAACATTGAATGTGGATATTTGGAATTTCTGGCATTTGATTTTCGCTGCTTCTGTTACTTACTACGCTTATCATAATATGTTCTTAGCCCTTGCCGTTGGTTTAATCGTTTCTGCGATTACACTAAAACTCGCCGATTGGACGGCACCGACGATTGAACACCATTTCGGATTAAAAGGCGTATCGATGGCTCATGCTGAAACGGTCAACTTCGCTCCGCTGATGTATGCGTCAAACCGCGTGATTGATAAAATCCCTGGTTTAAACAAAATTCATGCGGATCCAGAAACTTTGAAAAAACGTTTTGGCATCTTTGGTGAACCGCTTGTAATGGGTCTTATACTTGGTATCATTATTGGTCTTCTTGGTGGCTATGATGCAAAAGGTGTCATGACCCTTGGAATTCAAATGGCTGCAGTGCTTGTGTTAATGCCAAGAATGGTTGCTTTATTAATGGAAGGACTTATTCCAATCTCTGAGGGTGCTCGTTCTTATATTCAAAAGCGTTTCCCTGGAAAAAATGTCTATATTGGTTTGGATACAGCGATTGTCATTGGTCATCCAGCGAATATGGCTGTAGCCCTTTTGATGGTGCCAATCACCATTTTGCTCGCTGTCGTCCTTCCTTACAATGGCATGCTGCCGTTTGCAGACTTATCGGTTCTGCCATTTACAGTCGTATGGGCAGTAGCAGCCGCTCGTGGGAATATTATTCGCGGCCTCATTAACAGTATTTTTACCTTAATGATTGTCTTCTTCATTGCAACGAACCTTGCACCACTCGCCACAACAATGGGGAAAGCAGTTGGTTTCGACTTCCCAGAAGGGGCAAATATGATCTCTGGTATCGATCTTGGTTCACACGTCATTCCTTGGATCATGGTGAGACTTCTTGATCCGAGCAATCCTTACTTCATTGCAGCGATTGTCTGTGCACTGGCATATGCGCTTCTTTGGTACTGGGTGCGAAATGATATTAAAAAGCAGTATGCAAAAGAAATGGGCTTAGATCAGAAAGATCAATAAACGACCTGGAGGGATTCTCATGGCAAAAAAAATATTAGTATCTTGCGGAACGGCAGTTGCTACGTCAACGGTTGTGGCAAAAAAGGTAGAAGAGACATTAAAGGAAAAAGGATACGATGTCATCGTTGAACAGTGTAAGGCATCTGAGGTTCCGCAGAAAGCGGAGGGTGCTGATTTAATTGTGACGACAACGCCTGTTAGTGATACAAAAGGAACGCCTGTGATTCAAACGTTATCTTTTTTAACGGGATTTGGCATTGAAGAAGATATTGAAAAAATTATCGATCATATTAAGTGAACGATGATTGCGTGGAGGAGCTGCGAAAGCTCCTTCCATGTCATTTGAAAGGAGGAGCTCTCATGCAGCAGCATGCTTATAGCCGAACGTCTGCCATGTTTTCTATTTTCCTTCCGGCCTTGTTAATATGTGTGTTTTTTCTCTGGTCTCTTTATACGTTGATGTCGGCAGGACCTGAGCCATTAGCTGTGTTAGGTGTCTATACGCTGCCTATCCTTATGCTTTCTAGCATCACTGGCCTGAATCAGCCAACGAATATCATGATTAGTGAAGATGAGCTGAAAATAGGTGCTTTTGGCAGGTGGCACACATATGCCGTGTCCGATATTAAAGGAAAATTGTTTTTAAAACCATATCCTCATATCGGGAAAGTATATGTCAGAGTGGGACCTGCGCGAATATTTGGCGGACGCTACTGGATTTCAAGTGAGATGAGTGAGTACAAGCAGCTCGTTCAATCCTTGCAGAGTCTTGCGACATGTGATGAAAAGGAGGATGCGGCTAAATGAAATCAGCTGTCTTTTATTCTTCAGAGGACATTCGTTACGAGGAGCGGAAGCGGTCAGCCATTGGTGATGATGAAGTATTATTAAAAATGCGTGCCTGCGGGTTATGTGGGACGGATATTTATAAAGCGACACATGAGACGGTACCTCCTGGCACAGTGCTAGGGCATGAAATCGCTGGTGACATTATCGAAACAGGCCGTCACGTCACACATGTTCAAACGGGAGACAGGGTGTATGTAGCGCATCATGTCCCTTGTTTCACTTGTGACTTTTGTCAAAGAGGATTTTATACAATGTGCCCGCAATTTGCAGCCACAAATGTAGAGCCGGGCGGTTTTTCGGAATATATTCGTGTTCCTGCTTTACATGTGAAGCATACAATGGGCAAGCTCCCACATGACGTCTCATATGAACAAGGAGCGATGGTCGAACCGGTTGCCTGCTGTCTTCACGGCTTTGAAAGGGCGCCCGTTCATCCTGGAGATTCGGTCTTGATTCTTGGAGCGGGGCAAATAGGCTGCATTCAATTACAGCTTGCCAAATATTATTTGGCTGGAAAAGTGATGATCACAGACGTAAATGAGAACAGGCTCCTTCAAGCAAGAAATCTTGGGGCGGACGTCGCTTTTCATCCAGCATCTGAGCCAGTAGAAAACCGCGTCATGAAAGAAACAGATGGAAAGGGAGCGGATCTTGTCATTATTTCTGTGGGGAGCAGTGCGCTTTTAAAAGAAGCATTTCAAGCTGTCGCAAGAGGCGGAACGATTTTGGTCTTTGCTCACTTTCCGAAAGGGGATGTCTCCATTCCAGCAGAACGTTTTTTCCATGATGAAGTGAAAGTAGTCGGAGCTTATTCGTCGCATCCATACCATTATCGTGAAGCGCTGGAGCTCTTAAAAGCAAAGGCCGTTCATACAGAAAAAATGGTGACGCATCGATATCCATTAAGTCAGCTTCGTCAGGCGATAGAATGCGCTAGGCATCCAGAAGGTGAAAGCGTCAAAATCATGATGTATCCAGATGAATGAGAATGTACGAGATGGAGAGAAAGAGAAGGTCTTTGGAAAAGGGCTTTGCCTTTCTCTTTTTTTCTGAAAAAAGATGAAAACGCTTAAAAAATAAACGGAAATGCTTGACTTCAATGAGAGTTAAACGTATGATAATTACAAATGTAACACATAAGAACAAATGTAAAGGGGAGAGAAGAAATGCAAAAACAAATCACTTTGCCTGAACAGATTAGTCATGAGAAATTAGCAGATTTATATAAACAAATGTGGTTAGTAAGATATTTTGATGAAAAGGTCGATCAATTCTTTGCTAAAGGATTAATCCATGGAACGACCCATTTATGTGTTGGACAGGAAGCATCGGCTGTTGGGTCTATTGCTGTGTTAAAGGATGAAGATAAGATTGTCAGTACACACCGCGGACATGGTCACTGTATTGCAAAAGGTGCAGAGGTCAATAAAATGATGGCTGAACTATTCGGACGTGAAACAGGTTACTGCAAAGGAAAAGGCGGTTCCATGCATATTGCCGACTTAGAAAAAGGAAACCTTGGGGCAAATGGAATTGTTGGCGGCGGTATTCCGCTTGCAACTGGTGCGGCGCTCACGTCCAAGATGAAAAAGGAAGGCTTTGTGGTCCTTTGTTTCTTCGGAGACGGCGCTACAAATGAAGGCAGCTTCCATGAAGCGCTGAATCTTGCTTCCATTTGGGATTTACCTGTTGTGTTTATTTGTGAAAACAACCAATACGGCATGTCTGGTCCTGTGAAAGAAATGATCAACATTGAAGACATCTCAACAAGAGCCAAAAGCTACGGAATGCCAGGGAAAACAGTTGATGGAAATGACATGGTTGAAATCATGAATACAGTAGATGAAGCGGTAAGCCGTGCAAGAGCTGGAGAAGGGCCATCACTCATTGAAATGAAAACGTATCGCTGGAAGGGTCACTCAAAGAGTGATGCGAAAAAATACCGTACACGTGAAGAAGAGACAGAATGGAGACAAAAAGACGGAATTAAACGCTTTAAGTCACTCTTAATGGAGCTAGATGTTCTGACAGAAGAACAGGCTGCTCGTTTACAAGAAGAAGCGAAGCAAGAGATCGAGGCATCTGTTGAATTTGCGAAAAATAGTAAAGAACCATCAATTGACACACTATTAGAGGATGTATACGCCTAATTAGGAGGGGAATCACGTGACAAACACGACAGTGAGAGAGATTTCATATTTAGAAGCCGTTCGAGAAGCAATGAGTCAGGAAATGAGAAAAAATCAAGATGTCTTCATTTTAGGTGAAGATATCGGCGTATACGGTGGCGCATTTGGTGTCACGCGCGGGATGATCGAGGAATTCGGTCCAGAACGCGTCCGCAATACGCCGATTTCAGAGGCTGCCATCGCAGGAGGCGCAGTCGGAGCGGCTTTGACAGGGATGCGTCCGATTTTAGAACTACAATTCTCTGACTTTATTACAATTGCAATGGATCAGCTTGTAAACCAAGCAGCGAAAACACGTTACATGTTTGGCGGAAAAGGGAAAGTGCCGCTTGTTGTCAGAACACCAGCAGGTTCCGGGACAGGTGCCGCAGCGCAGCACTCCCAAAGCTTAGAAGCGTGGATGGCTCATATTCCTGGACTAAAGGTGGTTCAGCCTTCAACAGCTTATGATGCAAAAGGACTTTTAAAAGCAGCAATGGATGATGACAACCCTGTCATTTTCTATGAACACAAGCTTTTATATAAAACAATTGGTGAAGTACCAGAAGAGCAGTACTCGATTCCTTTAGGGAAAGCGGATGTGAAGAGAAGCGGAAAGGACGTCACAATTGTCGCAACAGCCATTATGGTGCACAAAGCGCTCGAAGCAGCGAAGGAACTAGAAGCGGAAGGAATCGATGTCGAGATCATTGATCCGAGAACGCTCGTCCCATTAGATGAAGAAACCATTATTGAATCTGTGAAAAAAACAGGCAAATGTATCGTTGTGCATGAGGCAGTGAAACGAGGCGGCTACGGCGGAGAGATTGCGAGTATGATAGCGGAAAGTGAAGCCTTCGACTATTTAGATGCACCTATTAAACGACTTGGCGGTCTTGCCGTCCCAATACCGTACAACCCAACGCTGGAAAAAGCAGTCATTCCACAAGTGCCAGATATTATTGAAGCAGCAAAAGAGCTCGTGCGCTCTTAAGTAAAGGGGGAGAAGATCATGCCAAAAGAGATATTTATGCCGAAGCTAAGCAGTACGATGGAGATCGGTACCTTGCTTCAATGGTTTAAAGAAGAAGGAGATTCGGTTGAAATCGGTGAGCCTCTATTTGAGATTATGACAGACAAAATCAATATCGAGGTTGAAGCCTATGATGATGGCGTTTTTCTAAAGAAATATTACGAAGCAGATGATCAGATTCCAGTCAATGCTGTCATTGGATATATCGGAGAGGCAAATGAGCAGGTACCGAGCGAGCCGCCAGCGCAGTCAGATGAAGCATCTTCTGAAGACAGCGGAACGTCATCACCATCTGAACCATCTGTTTCGACTGACGTTGAACCAACGGTGAGTGAGAAAGTACGCGCAACACCTGCAGCGAGAAAAACGGCAAAAGATCACCAAGTTGCCATTCACGAAGTATCTGGTACAGGACCAAAAGGCAGAATTCAAAAACGGGATGTCGAAGCGGCCCTTCATACGAACGAGGAAGGCCAGCGCGTATCACCACTTGCAGGAAAAGTGGCTGCTCGTGAAGGAATCGACTTAGCGAATGTTGCTGGTTCTGGCGCTCACGGCAAAATCATGAAGAGTGATGTGACAGCAGCAGGCGCACAAAAGGCAGAAGCTGCTCCAGTGAGAACACAAAAACTAGCCGGGATGAGAAAAGTGATCGCAGATCGCATGTCACAAAGTGCCTTTACAGCACCGCACGTCACATTAACAAGTGAAATTGATATGACAAAAGCAAAAGAAGTGCGCAAACAGCTGCTCCCAGCGATTGAAAAAGAGATAGGCTACAGATTGTCGTTTACAGAAATCATCATCCATGCGGTCAGCAGTGTCCTCACGCGCCATCCGCAAATCAATATGACGTTTGAACAAAATGAGCTCCATTTCCATGAGGATGTGCACATTGGTCTTGCGGTTGCTGTGAAAGACGGCTTAATGGTTCCGGTCATCTCTCATGCAAATCAAAAAGGGCTGAAACAGCTCACAAAAGAAGCAAAAGAAATTGGTCGAAATGCACGCGATCAAAAGCTGCTGCCAGACCAGTTGAAAGGGTCTACATTTACCATTAGTAACTTAGGGATGTATGCCATTGATACGTTTACCCCAATTATTAATCAGCCGGAAGTGGCGATTTTAGGTGTTGGACGCATTCAAGAAAAACCTGTAGTGATCGATGGAGAAATTCAGGTGCGGCCAATGATGGGCGTTAGTTTATCATTTGATCATCGAGTGGTAGATGGTGCACCAGCAGCAGCCTTTTTAACAGACCTTAAAAAAGTGCTTGAACAACCATTTGAATTGCTAATGTAGGAGATGAATCGGATGACAAAAACGTATGATCTGACAGTCATTGGCGGAGGGCCTGGCGGATACACTGCCGCCCTTCAAGCCGCTGAACGTGGACACAAGGTTGCATTGATTGAAGAGGATTTTCTAGGGGGGACTTGTTTAAATCGAGGCTGTATCCCTTCAAAGACACTGCTCAAACATGCAGAAGTCATTGAATCCATTGAGAAAGCAAAAAGCTGGGGAATCGAAACAGGTGAGATGGTTCTTTCCTTCGATAAAATGAGAAAACGTAAAGATGATGTCATCGAAAAACTCAGAGGCGGAATCGCCTTCTTATTAAAGCAAGGAAAGATTGATGTATATAACGGCAGAGGCACAGCTGTGACAAAAAATCGTATTGACATTGAAAAACAAGATGGGTCAGAAACGATTGAAACAAAAGAGCTGATCATTGCCACTGGCTCATCACCTGCTATTCCGCCTATTCCAGGGCTCAAAGAGATTCAATTTGACACAAGTGATACGATCTTTGACATCCCAGATATTCCTGCATCTGTCGTCATTATTGGCGGGGGTGTAATTGGTCTTGAGCTGGCATGTATCTTCCAGAGTCTCCAATCAAAAGTCACCATTATAGAAGCCGCTCCGTCGATTATTCCGCAGGAAGATGAAGAAGCGTCGAAATTACTAGAAAAAGAATTGAAGAAAAAAGGCATCCATATCGCAAAGAAAACGACGGTGACAGAGGTAACAGAAAGCGAAGGAGTCAAAGCGATTCATGCGACAGACGATAAAGGAGAGACGCACATCTTTACGGCTGAAAGACTGCTAGTTTGCGTCGGAAGAAGACCAAATGTCTCTGCTGTCAGTCAGCTCGATCTTCAGCTGGATGGTCCTTTTATTAAAGTAAACGACGAGATGAAGACAAGTGCTGAAGGTGTATATGCAATTGGAGATGTAGCCGGCGGCTATCAGCTCGCTCATGCGGCGATGGCAGAGGCAGCTGTTGCGGTTAGCAATATATGCGGCGAGCCTGAAAGAATGAATCACGACATCGTTCCTAGATGTATTTATACATTGCCAGAAGTAGCGAGTGTGGGACTGACAGAGAAAGAGGCAAAAGCCAAAGGGCTAAACGTGCGGGCAGAGCGATTTGATTTAGCTGCAAGCGGAAAAGCGTTGGCAGCAGGTGTTCAAACCGGTTTTATTAAACTCGTGTACGATACCGTATATGGTGAAGTCATTGGCGCTACAATGGTTGGTCCGCACGTAACGGAGATGATATCAGAGGCTTCCTCATTTATGTATTTAGAAGGAACAGCTGAAGAGATGGCCAAAATGATTCATCCGCATCCAACCATCTCAGAAGGCTTTTATGAAGCAGCTCTTGATATTGTGAGTAAGCTGAGAAAATAAATGCCAAACAAGGGATAGGGAGGAGATCCGTGTGCACGTCCAGCTTCATCAGAAAGTGGCACTTGTGACAGATAGCACAGATGGATTTGGAGAAGCCATCTGCCTGGCTTTGGCCCGGGCAGGTGCACATGTTTTCATACACGCTTTTCGTGATGAATCAAAAGCAAAGTCGATAAGCGAAGACATTGAAAAATTAGGCGGCCAATCGACTGTTGTCATCAATCCGCTTGAGACACCGCGTGATGCCACGCTGATGCTAAGACAAGTCATCGATACATGCGGCAAACTTGATATTTTAGTCAATCAAGCCGAGCAAACAGCAGATGGGGAGATTGATGACGTAAGTCCTGAGATATGGGTCGATGAAGTGGAAAGGTCCGTAAATACAGTCTTTCTTTCCAGTCAAGCCGCAGTGTGGCATATGGTGGATCAGAAGAAGGGCTGCATCATTAATATTTCCTCATCAGGCAGCATAACAGGTGATGGCGGGATCTCACATGCTACATCAAATAGTATGTTGAATGCCATGACAAAAGGATTAGCGCGCGAATTTAAAGACAAAGGCATCCGGGTATTGGCACTACTTCCGCCGCCTCTCCATTTGCTTCCTGACAAAGAGCAAATCAAGGAGACGGTGGCTCATATGACTGTTTTCTTAAGTACATCGTACGGTGCATTTACAGATGGAGCAGCGATTATGCTCGATGGGGGTGAGAGCGCTGGCTAATCAACAAAAACCAGTTCTCATCGTAGGTGGTGCCCAAGGGATCGGCAAAGAAATTGCTCAGCGTTTTTTAAAAGAAGGGCATCGTGTAGCTGTGTCAGATATAGATGAACAGGGACTTTCGCTTTTAAAACAACAGCATCCTCAGCTGCTGACGTTCCAAGCTGACGTTTCATCGTGGGAAAGTGTTCAGCAGATGACGTCAGCAGCTGAAAGGGAGCTGGGTGGCATTGGGCATCTTGTCTATTCAGCAGGAATGACGAAATCCCTTCCTTTTTTAGAAGTTGATTTTTCACTTTGGAAAAAAACACTGGCTGTGAATCTATATGGTCTTTTCTACTGCATCAAAGCATTAGCACCCTATCTATGTGAGCGGAAAGAAGGCAGCGTCGTCATTATTGGATCAGGATCTGCGATAACAGGCTCTGGCGGCGGCATCCAGTATTACGCGTCAAAAGCCGGGGCATTTGGTCTCATGCGTTCGCTTGTAAAGGAATTGGGTTCCCATCATGTCCGCATCAATGTCATTGCACCACGCGTCATTGAATCTCAGATGCTTGATACGCTCTATCCGACTGAGCTTGAGAAAAGTCAGCTTCGATCACTTATTCCTATCGGGAGATTAGGAAAACCAGAAGATATTGCTGGAGTCACTTTATTTCTCGCAAGTGACGAGGGAAGCTATTTGCACGGACAGATACTCTTATTAGATGGCGGGAGAACGTATCAGCCTAAATATAGCGAGGGAAAAAGAGCGGAGAGTTGATCGCTCTTTTTGTCATTTTCATAACAATTGTTCCAATTAGAAACGAATGTTTGGTATACTGGTAATCATAGTATATTAAAAGGATGATGTCACATGCTGAATTGGGAAGAAAGACGACAGCTCGTCAAGGTTGCTCATCTTTATTATACAGACGGGTGGACGCAGCAAGAGATTGCAAAAAAACTCAATGTCTCAAGACCAGTCATTTCAAAGCTCTTACAAAAAGCAAAAGATGTGGGAATCGTAGAAGTGTACATTAAAGACGAAAGTATTCATACAGTGGAACTTGAAAAACAGCTGGAAACGACCTTTCAATTAACGGATGCTGTCGTTGTTCCAAGTGTCGGGACAATGTCTGAGATGGTCAAACGGGCAGTCGGTCAAGCAGGTGCCTATTATCTTTCTAAAAACATGAAAGGCGCTGAGAAAATCGGTATTTCATGGGGGACCACACTTGCCGAGCTAGTGAAGGAATATCCATTTGAACGAAGAAACGATGTCAAAGTCATTCCTTTAGAGGGCGGAATGGGCAGGCAGGCAGTCGACATTCACGCGAATCAGCTGGCATATGAGCTGGCAAAAAAGATGAATGGTACGTGTTCCTATTTATATGCACCTGCGATTTTAGAAACAGAAGAATTAAAAGAGCGGCTGATGGCGATGCAGGACATAGAAGCTGTGCTTGAAGAAGGCAGAAATGTTGATATTGCCCTCATCGGTATTGGGAATCCGCATAAAGGCTCTACATTAAAAACAGTCGGTTATTTAAAAGAAGAGGATTTGTCTGGTTTAAGGCAATCAGGAGCTGTTGGTGATATTGGTTTTCGTTTCTTTGACGGGGAAGGGAAACCAGTCCAAGATGAGCTGAACCAAAAGGTGATTGGATTATCGTTAGAACAATTAAAGAGCGTGAAAAAAGTCATCGCAGTTGTGGAAGGAACCCATAAAGCTGAAAGTATTTTAGGAGCCTTAAACGGTGGCTTTATTCAGGTGCTCGTCACCGACGAATTAACTGCGGCAGCTATTTTAAAGGAAGCATCTGTCCAATAAACAGCTGACAGCTATCGTATTGTATAAAAAGAGCAACATCAAACGAGAAAGGAGCTGTGTATCTTGAAGAAAACCGAAATGGAAGCAAACCTACACTGTACTCGGTGCCAAGAAGAGACCCTCCACAGCATCGTTTATGTGAATGATCAGATGAAAAGCGTTGAGTGTACAGAGTGTCATCAGAAAATCAGTGTGCAAGTCGACATCATAAAGGAATTTTACAAAGAAGTATATGAAAAAATTGCCACAAAGCCGAAGCGGATGACGCAGGAGTATAAGGCGAATCTGAATGGATTTATTTCAAGACTCCCAATCCGGGTTTTAAGTAAGCCATACCGGCTGATGAGATATTTAAACGAATCTTATAAGGTCATTAAGCAATATAAAAAATAAAGCAGAGGCTGTCTTAGCGCTCTGCTTTATTTTGTGTTTTTTTCATATAGTAATAAATCGGCAGTCCGGCAATGCCGATCAGCATGGAGATCAGGCAGCTTTGCCAATCGGTGATCATGGTGCTGATTAAGACAAAGAAAGAGCCGATAATCGCAATGATCGGTGTGAGCGGATAAAGTGGTACGCTATAAGCGCGCTTCATTCCCTTGTTTTGTTTTCTTAGCTTAAAGACAGCGAAAAAGGCCATCACATAAAAGATGTAAATCATGAAAATCGAAACCTCTGACAGCTTCTCGGGATTACTGACGATCATAAACACAATGGCAATCAAAATCTGTACAAATACAGCGATCCAAGGTGTTTGAAAAGTAGGATGAATGCGTGAAATGGCTTTGGCAAATGGAATTTGTTTTCGTTCTGCCATCGCAAAAATGACACGCGGGAACGAAAGAACCTTTCCATTCAAACAGCCAAAGATACTAATGATGATTCCGATACTAATAATTTTACCGCCAATGGGACCAAAGAGCATTGTAGCAGCTGTGCTTGTGGCATTTTCACCTAGTTGAACGATTTGATCAGCTGGTAACACGTGCAAAAGGGCGATGTTAATAAAGAGATAACATGCTGTGACAATTAAAATACCGCCTGCCATCGCGCGAGGAAGCAGTTTCTCTGGATTTTTCATTTCACCGCCAAGCGCTGCAAGCAAAATCCAGCCATCATAGGCGAATAATGTCGCCAAAATTGCTGCACCGAAGTTCATCTGAGCGATACTCTCATTGACGGCTGTGAAAATATGTTCATTTCCTTTCCATAAGCCAAACACAATAATTGCTGCAATTGGAACAAGCTTTCCGATCGTAGTCAGCCCTTGGACAAAACCGCCGTATTTCGTTCCTATGATGTTGATCACACATAAAAAAAGAACGGTGATAATGCCAATGGTTGTAGCCCATATAGATGAAAGAGAAAATAAATTAGCTAATAATGAACCAAAATAAAGACCAAGAGCACCAATAATCGCTGGCCCGTAAATAATAATTTGCACCCAGCCACATAAGTAGCCCCAAAATTCACCGTATACTTCTTCAAGATAGGCATATAAACCGCCAGTACGCGGGATTTGTGTACCAATTTCAGCGACTGTGAGTCCGCCTGCAAGGGTTAAGATCCCGCCTAACAGCCATGCGAATAAGGCGATGCCTGAGCTTCCTGAATAAGAAAGGACGTTGCCAGGCTTCATAAAAACGCCAGATCCAATAATTGTTCCGATGACAAGAGATAGGGCAAAAAATAAGCCGATGTCTTGTTTTAACGCTGGTTGTTCTTTGTTCATTACACACGACCTCCTGCATCACTTTCATACGTTACTGTGACATGTATTTTGTTCATTGTAATACGATTTTAGGAAAACAAGAATTAAAAAAATTTTCTGATTTTCGTATTTGTATTTAAAAGTGTTCGTTTATTGGGGATATTAGGATGAATGTTATCTTAAAAGCGAACAATACAAGAATATTTTTGATTTAATGTTAATTTAATAGGCGAAAGCCGAACATCCAATAAAGATGCAGCCGAATGGTTGACTTTTCTTCTAAAATGACCTATTTTATTCATAAGGATATTATCTTGAATTCGAGATATTTTATAATAGGAGTGAACACAATGAAAATAAATGGGATTCACCACGTATCAGCACTAACAGCAAATGCTCAGAAAAACGTTGATTTCTACCGCCAAATCCTTGGCTTAAAACTGGTGAAAAAAACAGTCAATCAAGATGATCCATCGATGTATCATCTATTTTATGGAGATGAGGTCGCCTCACCTGGTACAGAGCTGACGTTTTTTGAAATACCGATGCTCGCCCGCCGGCTGGACGGAACAAATGCGATCTCACGCACAGGTCTGATTGTCACTTCAGAAGAGGCACTCGCCTTTTGGGAAAAGCGCTTTGAAGAAAAAGGTGTAAAGAAAGAAACAGCTTCTTTAAGAGGCGGCAGACCTGCCTTGAAATTTACAGATCCAGAAGGACAGCAGCTGTTTTTGACTGTAGAACCAAGCGTGCAAGATGGAGCGAAGCCGCCAGTGCATGATGAGATTCCTGCTGATTTTGCGATCAGAGGTTTGGGGCCAGTAGAATTAACAGTCGCAGAAGCAGATAAAACGATCAGTGTGTTAACGAGCATCCTTGGTTTCACAGAAAAAGCACGTGAACAATCAAATGATGGGGAAATCGTGACGATTTTTGAATCAGGACAAGGCGGAGCTGGAACAGAGATTCATGTCATTGAAAAAGCAGAAGGACCTGTTGAGCGATCTGGCAGAGGGAGTGTTCATCACGTAGCTTTTCGTGTAGCGGACGCAGAAGAGCTTGAAAAATGGCATGATAAAATAGCCAAAGCCGGTTTCACCAACTCTGGTGTTGTAGAACGTTTTTATTTCAAAGCCCTATATTTTAGAGAGCCAAACGGCATTTTGTTTGAAATCTCAACAGACGGTCCGGGATTTACAGTGGATGAAAGCGTGGATGAGCTTGGTGATCAATTAGCACTTCCACCATTTTTAGAGCACAAACGAGCAGAAATTGAACAAAGATTAGTCCCAATCAAGTGAACATGAAAAAAGCAGCTCATAAAAATTGAGCTGCTTTTTTCGTTAAGAGCTGACTTGCTTTGATTCAGATTGTGTTAATGTCACTTGTTTTGTTTCTTCTGTTCCATTACGAACGAGTGTGATGCTGACGGTATCTCCTACTTTTGCATTCGTGTAAAGCTCGTGGCGTAATTCACTGCCAGTTGTCACTTTTTTGCCATTGATGGCGGTGATGACATCCTCTGTCTTTAATCCAGCTTTTGCAGCAGGTGAGCCAGCAGCGATTTCTTTTACGTACACGCCTTTATCGAGCTGACTGTTTGTCAGTCCAAGCGTTTCCTTCTGATAAGCATCTGGTACTTGTTCGAGATCCAGCATGCTGATACCGATATAAGGTCGTTCGATTTTTCCTTTTGTGAGAAGCTGCTCTGCAATTGGTTTGACATCATTGATTGGGAGCGCAAACCCGATACCTTCCACACCTGTTTCAGAAATTTTCATACTGGTGATCCCCACAACCTTTCCGTCTGTTGTTAAAAGCGGCCCGCCGCTGTTGCCGGGGTTAATGGCTGCATCTGTTTGAATGACATTAATACTGCTTTCGCCAGCTGATGTATCCATAGAAACTGTTCGATCGACACCGCTGACAATTCCTTGTGTCACTGTTCTTGATAAATCTTCACCAAGCGGGTTTCCGATTGCGATGACGGTTTCTCCCGCACGAAGGGATGAGGAGTCTCCAAGTTCAGCGACTTTTGTAACGCCGCTGCTACTAATTTCCACGACAGCAAGATCAGTCAGTGGGTCAGAACCGACCACTTTTCCTTCCACCGTCTTGCCATTATGCAAGGAGACTGTTAATTTATTTGCTCCTTCAATCACATGGTTGTTTGTTAATACATAGGCTTTACTGCCGGATTTTTTGAAGATAACCCCTGATCCTGTACCGCTTTCTTGCTCTTGACTGCTGCTGTTTTGATTTTGCTGTGATCCATCAAAAGGTGTGTTCATATCGCCAAAATCTGTGGTTGTTTGACTTTGTGTTTGATAGTTTGTAATGCCGACGATGGCTGGTGATACGTTTTCGACCATATTGGAAATACTGCTGGTCGAATTCGATGTTTGTGACGCTGTTGTTTTTGACGAATTTGTACTTGTATCATTTGTCGATACAGCGGCTGTTTTCGTTGACGAATCAGTTGAATGATTTTCTGAATGCTGAGCATATGGAGATAGAACGTAAACACCTAACGCTAACGTACCGCCTACAATCCCACTGACAAATGGCTTCAGCCAGCCACTTGGCTTCTTCTGTGTTTTTTTTGGCTGTTCAATGGTTTGTAATTCATAAGAAGTGTGTTTTTCATCTTTGTGTTGTGTCATTAAGATCACTCTCTTTCATCGATTTTTACATGTATGTGTTTAAGGTGATTGACTGTATGTGATGGATACTGACTTTATCGTAAGAAAAAAGTGTGGGATAAAAATGAAAACATTGTGGGAAATTGTTAAAATAAGTAGTGAATCTAAGCAAAATAGAGGAGATTAAACTGTGGTGACTATTGGAATCATTGGATATGGAAGCATGGCAGATATGATGGTACAAAAATGGCTGGATAAAGGAGTACTTCATGCCAGTCAGTTTATGATCCATACAAGAAGTGAAACGGAGCGGCTGCAACAGCTGAAAGAGAAGAACCAGCATGTCAACATTTGCTCTTTAGATGACATCTCTGCATCATGTGATGTCGTGTTTGTTTGTGTACCACCGCTTGCTGTACTTGATGTCTTAGATCAGCTGAGCCCCGCAAAGACATCTCTTCATATCGTATCAGTGGCAGCGGCTGTCACGTTAGACAAATTAATGCAACATACGAATCAGCCGGTGTCTAGATACATTCCCACTTTGACATCAGCCGTAGGAACGGGTGTATCCCTTGTGGCGCATGGTGAAACCGCTGGGCAGGAGGCGCAAGAACGGCTCCACCACCTGCTTTCAGCTTTTAGTATCGTCAGGGAAGTGGAAGAGGACCGGTTTGATGCGGCGAGTAATTTGACAAGCTCTTCTCCGGGCTTTATTGCAGCAATCTTTGAAGAAATGGCGAGAGCCGCTGTTCGGAATAGTGAGCTGTCTTTAGAAGAAGCCTATGAATTTTTAACATATGCGCTTCTAGGAACAGGTCAGGTTCTTGTTGAACGAGGACTGACATTTGCTGAAACGGTGAACAGGGTCGCAACAAAAGGCGGGATTACAGGAGAGGGCGCTGCAGTCATTCAGCAGCAGGCACCGCAAATGTTCGATGACTTGTTTACACAAACGATGAAAAAATATGCGCAGCTAAAATCGCAAATCGATGAAGCAGACAAACACCACTAAAGACATAGCTAGTGGTGTTTTTTCTGTAAAATAAATCCTTTCGCATCAATGCTTTTGACCTGTATTACCTGAGTCTAATTTCCTTATTTTCAGACATTGTATTGAAAAATCAATCAAGTTCTCATATAATTTTTTAGAAAATTTAGAAAAATATACACAAATTTTAAGTTTAATTAAAGGGGGATGGGGATGAAGCTCTATTTATCAGTCGATATGGAGGGAATTACTGGTCTAGCTGATCATACATTTGTTGATAGCCGCCAGCACAATTATGAGCGCGGGAGAAAAATCATGACAGGTGAAGTGAACGCCTGTGTAGAAGCTCTTCTTACACATGGGGCGACCGATATTTTAGTGAATGATAGCCATTCTAAAATGAATAATCTGTTGATTGAAGAATTGCATGAGGAAGCATCTCTCATATCAGGTGATGTAAAGCCTTATTCAATGGTCCAAGGATTAGATCAAACGTATGATGCCGCTGTTTTTTTAGGCTACCATGCGAGGGCATCAATGAAAGGTGTGATGTCTCACAGTATGATTTTTGGTGTCAGACATTTTTACATAAATGATCATCCGATTGGTGAAATGGGCTTTAATGCGTATGTCGCAGGCTATTATGGTGTTCCGGTCATTCTTGTATGCGGAGACGATCAAGCGGCACTTGAAGCAGAAAAGTTAATGCCTGGCGTGAAAACAGTGGCGGTGAAAGAAACCATTTCAAGATCTGCTGTGAAATGCTTAACACCAGCGAAAGTGAGCACCCTCATCTCGCAGCAAGTGGAAGCTGCCATGAAACAAATTCATCAAATGAAGCCGCTCACGCCTCCTGAGCAGCCAGTGCTGAAAATCGAGTTTGCCAATTATGGACAAGCCGAATGGGCGAATTTAATGCCGGGTACGGCCATCATCGAAGGGACAACAACGGTGACGTACCAAGCAGAGAATATATTAGAAGCCTACCAAGCTATGCTTGTCATGACAGAGCTTGCCGCACGTACAACATTTTGTTAAGCGAGGGGGAGACAGCAGATGGCCAGCTTTTTGCTCAAGCGTTTGATTGCCATGATAGCCACGATTTTAACCATCACAACTTTAACGTTTATTTTAATGAAGGTCATCCCAGGATCGCCCTTCAATGAAGAACGAAATACAAACGAAACTGTCCAGCGAAACCTCGAAAGCTACTATCACTTAGACGAACCACTCTATGTTCAATATATGATCTATTTAAAATCCATCGTTACTTTTGATTTTGGTCCTTCCATTAAAAAGCCTTCTGAAAGTGTCAATGATTTATTGGCGAGAGGTTTTCCAGTCTCATTAGAACTTGGTCTTATCTCTATTTTGATTGCTGTCATCTCCGGTATCTTGCTCGGAATCATGGCTGCCCTCCGGCATAATGGCTTGATTGATTATATCGCCATGACGATTGCTGTTTTCGGTATATCCATACCAAACTTTATCTTTGCTACCTTATTAATTCAGCAGCTTGCTGTGAATGTAAAGCTCTTTCCTACAGCGATGTGGACAAGTCCAATGCATATGGTGCTTCCTACCATTGCACTGGCGGTAGGTCCAATGGCGATCATTGCCCGGTTAACGAGATCGAGCATGATTGAAGTGCTGTCGCAGGACTATATTCGAACTGCAAAAGCGAAAGGACTTTCCCCTTATAAAATTGTGTTTAAACATGCCCTGCGGAATGCACTTTTACCTGTTGTCACGATCCTTGGCACGCTTGTCGCAAGTATTTTAACTGGCAGTTTTGTGATTGAAAAAATATTTGCGATCCCTGGAATGGGAAAATACTTTGTCGAGAGTATTAATAACCGTGACTATCCTGTCATCATGGGAACCACTGTTTTTTACAGCATCATCTTAATTACCCTTCTTTTCATTGTAGATGTGACATATCGTCTGCTTGATCCAAGGATCCAGCTGCATCAGAAAGGAGGAAAGGCATGAGTATACACCTTCAGCATGATCAAATGAATCAAGCGCATGAAGTGCCAGATGAATGGTTTGCGCCTAAAGAACAAAAGACATCTGAAGTCCATGCCATTAAAAGACCCTCACTTTCGTATTGGGCAGATACTTGGCGACGGTTAAAACAAAATAAACTCGCTATGTTTAGTTTATCGGTGCTGATTTTTCTTTTCGTCATGGCTGTATTAGGTCCACTCCTTGCGCCGAATAGTGTGACAGAACAGCGGCTTTCCATGCAAAACTTGCCGCCGTCAGCTGCTCACTGGTTTGGAACAGATGAGCTTGGACGTGATGTGTTTACACGTACTTGGTATGGCGCACGCATTTCGTTATTTGTGGGCGTGATGGCCGCTCTCATTGATTTTGCGATCGGTGTCATCTATGGCGGTATTGCAGGATATAAGGGCGGGAAGTATGACCATGTCATGATGCGGATCGTCGAGGTGCTTTACGGTCTGCCGTATTTACTTGTCGTCATTTTATTGATGGTTCTGATGGGGCCTGGGCTTGTCACTATTATTGTGGCGCTCACTGTCACAGGCTGGATCGGGATGGCAAGAATCGTGAGAGGTCAAGTCCTTCAGCTGAAAAGCCAAGAATATGTCCTTGCCTCGAAAACCTTTGGCGCAAAAAGTTTGCGCATCATCCGCAGAAATTTACTGCCGAATACGATGGGACCAATTATTGTCCAGATGACGCTAACTGTACCGACAGCGATTTTTGCTGAAGCATTCTTAAGTTTTCTCGGTTTAGGGATTCAAGCGCCGTTTGCAAGCTGGGGTGTGATGGCCAATGATGCCTTGCCGACAGTGCTGTCAGATAATGGTCACTGGTGGCGTTTATTCTTTCCGGCATTTTTTATTTCGCTGACGATGTTTTGTTTTAATAATTTAGGTGATGGCTTGCAAGATGCGCTTGATCCAAAGATGAAGAGGTGATGGCGCTATGAGAAAAATGCTTCGGATTATCGATCTGCATGTCAGCTTTCGGACATATGGCGGTTCTGTTCAAGCGGTACGCGGAGTGAATGTGGATGTGTATGAAAAAGAAACCCTCGCCATTGTCGGAGAATCAGGCTGCGGAAAAAGTGTGACGTCTCAAAGTATCATGCGGCTTCTCCCTGCATACAGCGCACAAGTCGATCAAGGGGAAATTTGGTTTCGTGATCGCAACTTGCTGTCATTATCTGAAAAAGACATGCGCAGCATACGTGGTGTCGATATCTCCATGATTTTTCAAGATCCTATGACGGCACTCAACCCGACGCTGACAATTGGAGATCAGCTGATGGAGGCTGCAAAAGTGCATCAGAAGCTGACAAAAAAAGAAGTGAAAGAAGAGGCGCTTCGTATGCTTGATTTGGTGGGGATTCCGCAGCCGAAAGAGAGGCTGAAGCAATATCCGCATCAGTTCAGCGGCGGCATGAGGCAACGGCTCATGATTGCAATGGCTCTTATTTGTGAGCCGAAGGTGCTGATTGCAGATGAACCGACAACTGCACTAGATGTCACCATACAGGCGCAGATTTTAGAACTATTTAAAGAGATTCAGAAAAAAACAGGCGTGACGATTATTTTAATCACACATGACCTAGGGGTCGTAGCACAAGTCGCTGATCGAGTGGCCGTCATGTACGGGGGGAAAATCGTTGAAGTTGGGACAAGGCGAGATATCTTTTACAGTCCGCAGCATCCCTATACAAAAGGGCTACTGCAATCCGTTCCAAGGCTGGATATGAAAGATGAACTCATTCCTATTGAAGGAAGCCCGCCTGATTTATTTGCCCCGCCAAAAGGATGTCCATATACCGATCGATGCCCGTCTGCGATGAAAGTGTGTGATCATATCATGCCGCATGAAACGCAGCGTTCACCTACACATGCAGTACATTGCTGGCTCCAAGATGAACGAGCGAAGCAAACGGTTTTATCTTCAACACAAAGGGGGAGTTTTTCATGAGAAAAACAGGTTGGATTCTCAGTATGTGCTTTATCGCAGTGATGCTGCTTGCAGGATGTACAGCCAATGAGCAAGCAGGCAAAGGATCTTCAAGCAAGGGCGAAGAGAAAGTTTTAACATTAAATAATGAAAACGAACCGACATCATTTGATCCGCCTATTGGTTTTAATAATGTGTCCTGGCAAGGGCTCAATAACTTAATGGAAGGATTAACAAGACTGAATGAAAAGCACGAACCATCTGCTGCCATGGCGGAAAAATGGGACATCTCAAAGGACGGAAAAACGTACACGTTCCATTTAAGGGATGGGATTAAGTGGTCAAATGGTGATCCAGTCAAAGCAAGTGACTTTGAATATGCGTGGAAGCGGCTGCTAGATCCAAAGACGGGCTCTTCTGCGGCATTCTTAGCTTATATGATTGAAGGAGGCGAAGCGTTTAACAGCGGAAAAGGGAAGAAAGAAGATGTAAAAGTCAAGGCTGTTAATGATCAAACGCTAGAGGTCAAGCTAGCATACCCGCAGAAATCTTTCTTAAATATGACCGCAAACCCTGCCTTTTTCCCGGTGAATGAGAAGGTAGCGGAGAAGGACCCGAACTGGGCCAAGGATGCGAAAACCTTTGTCGGTAATGGACCGTTTAAGCTGACAGAGTGGAAGCATGATGAAAGCTTTACAATGGAAAAAAGTGACACGTATTGGGACAAACAAACGGTCAAGCTAGATCAAGTGAAATGGCTCATGATCAGTGACCGAAACACAGATTACCAAATGTATCAATCAGGAGATTTAGATACGGCCTTCGTTCCGGCAGAACAAAGTGAAGACCTGTTAAAAAGCAAAGATGTGCAAATTGAGGATCAAGCAGGGCTGTTTTTTTATCGCCTGAATGTCAACATGGAGCCTTTTCAAAATAAGAACATTCGCAAAGCCTTTCAAATGGCGATCAACCCTCAGGATATTGTAAAGTATGTGACGAAAAATGAAGAGAAGCCAGCACGTGCCTTCGTTTCACCAGGAATTTTAGATTCAAAGGGTGAAGATTTCAGAGAAGCTGGCGGCGACCTTGTCAAACATGATACGAGTGAAGCCGTAAAACTATTAGAAAAAGGGTTGAAAGAAGAGAACTATTCAAAGCTGCCGCCCGTCACATTAACATATAGTACAAAGCCTGAAAATAAGAAAAAAGCAGAAGCCATTCAGCAGCAATTAAAAGAAGCGCTAGGGGTAGACGTGAAGCTTGCAAACATGGAAGCAAATGTGTTTGCAGAAGATCAAAAGGCACTCAAATTCCAATTCTCGCAAAGTTCATTTCTAGCTGACTATGCAGACCCAATCAATTTCTTAGAGAGCTTCCAAACAGGAAATGCGATGAACCGGACAGGTTGGTCAAATGATACGTATGATCAGCTGATCAAAAAGGCGAGTCAAGAAGCAGATGAACAAAAGAGAAATCGTATGCTGCATGATGCCGAGGCACTTCTGATGGAAGAAGCACCGATCATTCCCATTCATTTTTATAACCAAGTCTATTTACAAAAAGAAGGCGTAAAGGGCATTGTCCGCCATCCTGTTGGTTACATTGATTTGAAATGGGCACAGGTAGATGGAGAGTAAATGAAAAAAATGAGAGAACGGGACGCTTTGAAAAAAGCGTCTCAGCGTGTAGACAAACCCTCGCATTCGGTGTCAGTCCTGCGCTTCGGTGCTCACGAATGTCAAATTCGCTCCGCGCCGATGCTCGTCCTTCCTAG
>NZ_JBQEPF010000018.1:0-62259 GCF_052045575.1 Bacillus sp. 22190
GCGCCGATGGTAGTTGGGGGTTTCCCCCTGTGAGAGTAGGACGCCGCCAAGCTTTTCAAAGGATCAGTTCCAGTCGGAACTGGTCTTTTTTGTGTTTTTGGGACGTTTGGCACCAGATAAATGTGGAAATAATATTGTTAGTTGAGCGATTATCTTGAAAAATCGATCGAAAAAATTTATAGTAAGATTAAAGTCAAATATAGTCAAAGTCAATGGAGGAGGAGGCGGAGTGGCACAAAATATTTCTGATATCATCGAGCAGTATTTGAAGGAAGTCTTGGATCAGAATGGTCGAGAAATATTAGAAATTAAACGCAATGAAATTGCAGATAAGTTTCAATGCGTACCTTCACAAATTAACTATGTTATCAATACACGCTTTACGAGCGAAAGAGGTTATATCGTCGAAAGTAAGCGTGGCGGCGGTGGCTATATCCGTATCATTAAAGTCAAAATGAATGATGAAGTCGATTTATTGAACAACATTATTTCCCAAATATATCATCGTTTATCACAGGCTGCATCTGATCATATCATCATGCGCCTTGTTGAGAACAACATTTTATCTGAAAGAGAAGCAAAGATGATGATTAGTGTCATGGACCGTTCTGTTTTACACATTGATTTACCTGAACGAGATGAACTGCGGGCTCGGATGATGAAAGCGATGTTAAATGCTTTGAAATTAAAGTAAAGCGGGTGAAAAGATTGATTTGTCAAGAATGCAATGAGAGACCAGCCACTTTTCACTTTACGAAAGTAATAAATGGAGAAAAACAAGAAATGCACATATGTGAACAATGTGCAAAAGAAAACAGTGATTCATATGCTATGAGTGGAAACCAAGGTTTCTCGATTCACAACTTATTATCAGGCTTATTGAATATTGATCCTAGCTTTACCACAAGTGCAAATAAAGGATCATCTATTTTTCAAGAGACAAGAGAAGTGGATCAATGTCCTAAGTGTGGCTTAACTTTTCAGCAATTCAGGAAAACAGGCCGTTTTGGCTGTGCAGAATGTTATCGAACCTTTGATCAGTATTTAAATCCTGTTTTAAGGAAAGTCCATAGTGGAAATACAGTCCATAATGGAAAAGTCCCTAAACGGATTGCCGGCAGTCTGCATGTTCGCCGGAAACTTGAGTTAATGCAGCAAGAACTGAAGCAGCTGATTGAACAGGAAGAGTTTGAAAAAGCAGCGGAAGTTCGAGATCAAATTCGTGCATTAGAGCATGAGCAATCTCAGCATAGGGAGGGAGATTAACGACATGTCGCTCCAGCATTTTATTCAAGACGCATTAAGTCAATGGATGAAACAGAAAGGACCAGAAAGTGACATTGTTCTAAGCAGTCGTATTCGGCTGGCACGCAATCTAGAGCATGTTCGTTTCCCAACTCAGTTTTCTCAAGAGGAGGCTGAAGCTGTTCTTCAGCAATTCGAGCAAAAGTTTGCGAGCCAGGAAGTGAAGGACATTGGAAACTTTGTTCTGATTCGAATGAATGACACGCAGCCTTTGGCTAAAAGGGTACTTGTTGAAAAGCATTTGATTAGCCCCAATTTAGCAGAATCAAGATTTGGTGGCTGTTTGCTTTCAGAAAATGAAGAAATCAGTGTCATGCTGAATGAGGAAGACCATATTCGTATTCAATGCTTGTTCCCAGGATTTCAGCTGGCTAATGCACTAAAAGCAGCTAACCAAATAGATGACTGGATTGAAGAGCAAGTGGATTATGCGTTTTCTGAAAAGCGAGGATACTTAACGAGCTGTCCGACCAATGTAGGTACAGGTATTAGGGCTTCAGTCATGATGCACTTACCAGCATTAGCCCTGACAAGACAAATGAATCGCATTATTCCTGCAATTAATCAATTAGGTCTTGTGGTCAGAGGAATTTATGGTGAGGGTAGCGAAGCAATAGGAAACATCTTTCAAATTTCAAATCAAATGACACTGGGTCAATCAGAAGAAGATATTGTAGATGACTTGAATAGTGTGACGGCACAGCTCATTGAACAAGAGCGATCTGCACGTAAGGCATTATATCAGACGTCTAAAATTGAACTTGAAGACAGAGTGTACCGTTCCTTGGGGATTTTGGCTAATTGCCGCATGATTGAATCTAAGGAAACGGCTAAGTGTTTGTCAGATGTGCGACTTGGAATTGATTTAGGTATCATTAAGGGGCTTTCAAGTAATATACTGAATGAACTCATGATTTTGACACAGCCTGGCTTCCTTCAGCAATATTCAGGAGGAGCCTTGGAACCAAATGAAAGAGATATAAAACGAGCAGCAATTATTAGAGAAAGGCTGCGCTTAGAAATGCATAGGAATGGACAGGAGGATGAAACGATATGATGTTTGGAAGATTCACTGAAAGAGCTCAAAAGGTATTAGCACTTGCACAAGAAGAAGCCATTCGCCTAGGCCATAAGAACATCGGAACAGAGCATATTTTACTTGGTCTTGTACGTGAAGGTGAGGGCATCGCCGCAAAAGCATTAGAAGCACTGGGCCTTGTTTCAGATAAAATCCAAAAAGAAGTCGAGAGCTTGATTGGAAGAGGGCAAGAGGTGTCTCAAGCTATTCCTCATTACACACCTAGAGCGAAGAAGGTTACGGAGCTTTCTATGGATGAAGCGAGAAAGCTTGGTCATTCCTATGTAGGGACAGAACATATTCTTTTAGGTCTTATTCGTGAGGGAGAGGGTGTAGCTGCCCGTGTCTTAAATAACCTCGGAGTGAGCTTAAATAAAGCACGCCAGCAAGTATTGCAGCTTCTAGGCAGCAATGAAACGGGTGCATCTGCGGCAGGATCTAATAGCAATGCCAATACACCAACTTTAGATAGCTTGGCAAGAGACTTAACGGCTATTGCGAAAGAGGACAGTTTGGACCCTGTGATTGGCCGTAGCAAAGAAATTCAGCGTGTCATTGAGGTCCTAAGTAGAAGAACAAAGAATAACCCTGTGCTGATTGGGGAGCCTGGTGTTGGTAAAACAGCGATCGCAGAAGGCCTCGCACAGCAAATTATTCACAACGAAGTGCCTGAAATTCTGCGTGATAAACGAGTCATGACACTTGATATGGGAACCGTTGTAGCGGGAACGAAATATCGTGGTGAATTCGAGGATCGTTTGAAAAAAGTCATGGACGAAATCCGTCAGGCTGGAAATATCATTCTCTTCATTGATGAGCTTCATACACTGATTGGTGCAGGAGGAGCAGAGGGTGCGATTGATGCCTCTAATATTCTAAAACCATCTTTAGCACGTGGTGAGCTTCAATGTATCGGGGCAACAACGTTAGATGAGTACCGTAAATATATTGAAAAAGATGCTGCACTTGAACGTCGATTCCAGCCAATTCAAGTGGACCAGCCATCTGTTGATGAAAGTATTCAAATTTTAAGAGGGCTTAGAGACCGTTATGAAGCACATCACCGTGTGTCTATTACAGATGAAGCCATTGAGGCGGCCGTAAAACTTTCTGATCGTTATATCTCCGATCGTTTCCTTCCAGATAAGGCGATCGACTTAATTGATGAGGCGGGTTCAAAAGTTCGCTTACGTTCTTTCACAACACCGCCTAATCTAAAGGAACTTGAGCAAAAGCTGGATGAAGTACGCAAGGAAAAGGATGCAGCTGTTCAAAGTCAAGAATTTGAAAAAGCCGCTTCTCTTCGTGATACGGAGCAACGTTTGCGTGAAAAGGTAGAAGTGACGAAGAAATCTTGGAAAGAAAAGCAGGGACAAGAGAATTCAGAGGTTTCTGTTGATGATATCGCAATGGTTGTTTCTAGCTGGACGGGAGTACCTGTTTCAAAAATTGCTCAAACAGAAACAGATAAGCTCCTGAACATGGAACAATTGCTCCACTCTCGCGTCATTGGACAGGATGAAGCAGTTGTTGCTGTTGCAAAAGCTGTAAGACGTGCCCGTGCTGGACTAAAAGATCCGAAACGTCCGATTGGCTCCTTTATTTTCTTAGGGCCAACAGGTGTTGGTAAGACTGAGCTTGCAAGAGCACTCGCCGAGTCTATCTTCGGTGATGAAGAAGCGATGATTCGTATTGATATGTCTGAGTACATGGAAAAACACTCGACTTCAAGACTTGTTGGATCACCTCCAGGCTATGTGGGTTATGATGAGGGCGGTCAGCTGACTGAAAAGGTGAGAAGAAAGCCGTATTCTGTCGTGCTTCTAGATGAGATTGAAAAGGCGCACCCTGATGTGTTTAACATCTTACTTCAAGTGTTAGAAGATGGTCGTCTCACTGATTCTAAAGGTCGTACTGTTGACTTTAGAAATACGATTTTGATTATGACTTCAAACGTTGGAGCTAGTGAGCTGAAGCGCAATAAATATGTTGGCTTTAACGTGCAGGATGAAAGTCAAAATTACAAAGATATGAAAGGCAAAGTAATGGGTGAGCTGAAACGTGCGTTTAGACCGGAGTTCATCAACCGTATTGATGAAATCATTGTCTTCCACTCACTCGAAAAGAAACATCTAAAAGAGATTGTGTCTCTCATGTCTGATCAATTGACAAAACGACTAAAAGAGCAGGACCTTTCAATTGAATTGACGGAAGCAGCAAAAGCCAAGATTGCCGACGAAGGCGTAGATCTTGAGTATGGTGCTCGTCCGTTAAGAAGAGCGATTCAAAAGCACGTCGAGGATCGACTTTCTGAGGAATTGCTGAAAGGCAATATTGAAAAGGGCCAACATATCGTATTAGATGTAGAAGATGGAGAAATTGTCGTAAAAGCAACGGCTGCTACGAACTAATATAGTAAGAAAAAAGTGTGAGGCATACCAGTAAGTTGGATGCCTCCCTTTACTTATTTTCTGACCAGTATAAGGAGTTGTATTCTTCAATCTATGGCTAAGTCAAAATCAAAATTTATATGCCAATCGTGCGGTTATGAGTCAGCCAAATGGATGGGGAAATGTCCCGGCTGCGGCACTTGGAACAGTATGACAGAAGAGGTCGTTCGTAAAGAGCCGGCAAATCGTCGAAGTGCGTTTAATCATTCTGTTCAAACCATTCAAAAACCTTCACCTATATCTGCAATTGAAACATCCGAAGAACCCCGAATTAAAACGAATTTAGAAGAATTTAACCGAGTATTAGGAAGTGGAATTGTCAAAGGTTCACTCGTTCTTATTGGCGGTGATCCTGGGATTGGGAAGTCAACACTATTATTACAAGTTTCAGCACAGCTATCAGATCAAAATCAGAATGTGTTATACATATCTGGTGAGGAATCAATCAAACAAACGAAGCTTAGGGCGGACCGTCTCGGTATTGAAAGTGCCTCTTTACATGTTTTGGCTGAAACCGATATGGAGTATATAACGTCTGCTATACAAGAGATGAAACCCGCTTTTGTTGTGGTCGATTCAATTCAAACCGTTTATCAAAGCGATATCACGTCAGCTCCTGGATCTGTTTCTCAGGTGAGGGAATGCACTGCGCAGCTGATGAAAATTGCCAAGACGAATGGTATTCCTATTTTTATTGTTGGTCATGTGACGAAGGAAGGCTCGATTGCTGGGCCGCGCCTTTTAGAGCATATGGTGGATACAGTTCTTTATTTTGAAGGGGAGCGCCATCATACGTTTCGTATTTTACGGGCAGTGAAAAACCGTTTTGGTTCAACGAATGAATTAGGGATTTTTGAAATGAGGGAGGAAGGGCTCACAGAGGTATTAAACCCATCAGAAATCTTCTTAGAAGAGCGGTCAGCAGGTGTATCTGGATCGTGTGTTGTTGCCTCAATGGAAGGAACAAGACCTGTTCTAGTGGAGATACAAGCACTTATTTCACCGACGAGCTTTGGGAATCCACGGAGAATGGCTACTGGCCTTGATCATAACCGAGTGTCATTGCTTATGGCCGTTTTAGAAAAACGGGTAGGGCTGCTGCTGCAAAACCAAGATGCCTATTTAAAGGTCGCAGGTGGTGTGAAACTTGACGAACCAGCGATTGATTTGGCTATTGCCGTCAGCATTGCATCAAGCTTTAAAGATGCAGCGCCGCATCAAGCAGATTGCTTTATAGGAGAAGTGGGTCTGACGGGAGAAGTCAGAAGAGTATCAAGAATTGAACAGCGTGTGCAGGAAGCTGCTAAACTAGGATTTAAACGAATGTTTATTCCTCAGGCGAATATAGATGGATGGAAAAAACCGAGAGGGATTGAATTAGTCGGTGTAGAAAATGTAGCAGAGGCACTTCGTATTTCACTAGGGGGATCATAGAAATGGAAAAAGAGAAAAAAGGAGCGAGAGAAGTCGATCTCTTAGATATTGTCCAGTTTGTGGCACCGGGGACACCCCTGCGGGCAGGGATTGAAAACGTCCTAAGAGCCAATACTGGAGGGCTCATTGTTGTTGGTTATAACGATAAAGTGAAAAGTGTGGTAGATGGAGGATTTCATATTAATTCTGCTTTCTCCCCAGCACATTTATATGAATTGGCGAAGATGGATGGGGCGATTATTTTAAGTGACTCTGGTCAAAAAATCTTGTATGCGAATACACAGCTCATGCCGGATGCAACCATTCATTCATCAGAAACAGGCATGAGACACCGAACGGCTGAACGTGTAGCAAAGCAGACAGGCTGCTTAATCATTGCCATTTCTGAACGTCGGAATGTCATTACCTTATACCAAGGGAATCGACGATATACGCTGAAAGATATTGGTTTTATTTTGACGAAGGCTAACCAAGCGATACAAACACTTGAGAAATATAAAACCATTTTAGATCACGCCATTTCTGCGTTAAGCGCCTTAGAATTTGAAGAGCTTGTGACCTTTGGTGATGTATTATCCGTGCTGCATCGTTATGAAATGGTACTTAGAATCAAAAATGAAATCAATATGTATATCAAAGAGCTTGGGACAGAAGGACACTTGATCCGTCTGCAAGTCAATGAGCTGATTACAGATATGGAGCAGGAAGCGGCTTTATTTATTAAAGATTACGTGAAAGAAAAGATCAAAGATCCATATGTGCTGCTGAAACAGCTCCAAGATATGTCGAGCTTTGAACTTTTAGATGACTCTATTTTGTACAAGTTACTCGGCTATCCAGCATCTACAAATATTGACGAATATGTGTACACTAGAGGATACAGATTACTTCATAAAATCCCTAGACTGCCTATGCCAATCGTTGAAAACGTGGTCGAAGCATTTGGTGTGCTAGATCGAATTATGGAAGCAGATGTACAAGATTTGGATGAAGTAGAAGGAATTGGAGAAGTAAGAGCGAAAAAGATAAAAAAAGGATTAAAAAGACTGCAAGAAAAACATTATATCGACCGTCAGCTATAAAAAGAGAAATTTTTCTTAAATACGGTTAAAAATGGATGAATATGGGTATATTAATGATGGTTTTGTTTTCTGTTCATGATGATAGGAAACTTAAGCATATATCAATGTCAGATGAAGGTGGATTGACAGATGAAAAATAAAGGAGGTGAAGGTATGTTAAAAAGAATCGTTCAGGCGTTTTTTATCATTTTCGGTGCAGTTGTAGGGATTTTTATCATTCCAGAGTTATTTCTGCTGTTAAATGTGAAGGACATACCTTTCATAACAAATGCTTACTCTTCAGCACTAATAGGAGCCGCTGTGTTCTTTATCATTGGTAAATGGTGCACAGGCTATGTGGTTAATTGGGTGAAATGGATCGAGGATTCTCTATTGAAGGCGCCTCTTCCTGATCTTATATCTGGAAGTTTCGGTTTAGTATTTGGACTTATTCTAGCATATCTTATTGTAAACGTGATCCCGCTAAACAATATCCCATATCATATTTTTGGTACCATTATTCCGATTTTCCTGGCTTTCTTTTTAGGATACCTTGGATTTCAGGTAGGGTTTAAGAAGAAGGATGAAATGATGGGGCTGTTCTCCCGATCTGCAAAGGTCACAAAGAAAAAAGGAGCAGCTGATGATGAACCTGAAATAGAAGATAAAAAGCTGAAAATTTTAGACACAAGTGTTATCATTGATGGAAGAATCGCAGATATTTGTCAAACTGGATTCCTAGAAGGTGTGATGGTCATTCCTCAATTTGTACTCGAGGAATTACAACATATTGCAGACTCTTCTGATGTATTAAAGAGAAATAGAGGCCGAAGAGGTCTTGATATTTTAAATCGTATCCAAAAAGAACTGGATATTAAAGTTGAAATTTACGAAGGTGACTTTGAAGATATTCAAGAGGTTGACAGCAAGCTTGTGAAACTCGCTAAGTTAACTTCAGGTGTTGTTGTGACAAATGATTTTAATTTAAATAAAGTATGCGAACTTCAAAAAGTAGCAGTGTTAAACATCAATGATCTAGCCAATGCAGTCAAACCGGTTGTACTGCCTGGGGAAGAAATGAAGGTACAGGTCATCAAAGATGGGAAAGAGCATAACCAAGGTGTTGCTTACTTAGATGACGGTACGATGATTGTGGTCGAAGAAGGACGCAATTATATTGGAAAAGACATTGATGTGCTCGTCACGAGTGTGCTGCAAACTGCTGCTGGAAGAATGATTTTTGCGAAGCCAAAACTTCTGGAGAAGGCGCTCTAAAGGGAGAACGAACATGTATTATGAAGTAGTTATTCCGGCTGCGGGGCAGGGGAAGCGAATGAAGGCCGGCCGCAATAAACTTTTTATTGAATTGAAAAGAATGCCGGTCATCATCCACACACTGAAGGTGTTTGACGCTCATTCACAATGCAGACGCATGATCTTAGCGATCAATGAAGAAGAGCGTCGTGACTTTGAAAGGCTACTGAAGGTACACGCTTTTCAAACGCCTGTTTCACTTGTCACTGGCGGTGAAGAACGGCAGCAAAGTGTATACGAAGGATTGAAGGCTGTGCAAGATGCGGACATCGTGCTTGTTCATGATGGCGCAAGGCCTTTTATTAAGCATACACAGATTGACTTGCTCGTTAAAGCAGCGATTGAAAAAGGCTCCGCAGTCGTAGCGGTACCAGTGAAAGACACAATCAAACGCGTTCAAGAAGGCAAAGTGGAACAAACCATTGAACGTCAGAGCTTGTGGGCAGTCCAGACCCCACAAGCTTTTCGTCATTCTATTTTAAAAGAAGCGCATGAACATGCGGAGCGGACAGGCTTTCTTGGAACAGATGACGCCAGTCTTGTGGAACAATTACACGGTGAGAGTGTGTATATTGTCCAAGGAGACTATACCAATATTAAACTGACAACACCGGATGATTTATTGGTTGCCAAGGCAATTATGGATGCGGAAAGAGGGTACTAGAACATGTTTAGAATAGGACAAGGTTTTGATGTACATCAATTAACAGAGGGAAGACCTCTTATTATTGGCGGTGTGACGATCCCTTATGAAAAGGGTCTACTTGGGCATTCAGATGCGGATGTACTGCTTCATACTGTGGCGGATGCCTGCCTAGGTGCGATTGCAGAAGGAGATATCGGCAGACATTTCCCAGACACGGATCCGGAGTTTAAAGATGCAGACTCTTTTAAATTACTTCAGCACGTGTGGGCGCTTGTAAAAGAAAAAGGCTATACACTGGTGAATATCGATTGCACGATCATGGCGCAAAAACCAAAGATGGCACCATACATTCAGCCAATGTGTGAGAAAATCGCAGAAGCCCTTGAGGCAGATGTCACACAGGTGAATGTCAAAGCAACAACGACAGAGAAACTTGGATTTACAGGAAGAGGCGAAGGAATTGCCTCTCAAGCAACCGTACTTCTTCAGAAAAAGTAAAATCCGTTTTGATGAGAATGGGTTTTGATGATAAAATACGTTTATAAAAAATTGGTGTCAGACAACATGATGCAGATGAAAGGAAGTTAAACTCATGGGAAATGAAGTGCGTGTTCGTTATGCACCGAGTCCAACTGGTCATTTACATATTGGGAATGCTAGAACGGCTCTTTTCAACTATTTGTTCGCACGCAGCCAAGGCGGCAAATTTATTATTCGAATCGAGGATACGGATCAAAAGCGTAATGTAGAAGGCGGAGAAGAAAGCCAGCTTCGCCATTTGCAGTGGCTCGGGATTGATTGGGACGAGAGCATTGATAAAGATGGGGGCTACGGTCCTTACAGACAATCAGAGCGTAATGATATTTACAAAAAATATTATGACGAGCTGCTAGAGAAAGACTTGGCGTATAAGTGCTATTGTACGGCTGAAGAACTAGAAGAAGAGCGTGAAGCACAAATTGCCCGCAGTGAAATGCCTCGATACTCTGGTAAATGCAGTCATTTATCAAAAGAAGAAGAGGACAAGCTGATTGCTGAAGGAAGAGAGCCAAGCATCCGCTTCCGAGTGCCTAAAGGAGAAATCATCAAATTTGACGATATGGTCAAAGGCGAGATTTCATTTGAAACAGACGGCATCGGTGACTTTGTTATTGTGAAGAAAGATGGTACACCAACGTATAACTTCGCTGTAGCGGTGGATGATCATTTGATGAAAATGACTCACATTCTTCGTGGTGAGGATCACATCTCGAATACACCTAAACAAATTATGGTCTTCAATGCATTTGGCTGGGATGTTCCGCTGTTCGGACATATGACGCTGATTGTAAACGAGAACCGCAAGAAATTAAGCAAACGTGATGAATCAATTATCCAGTTCATCGAACAGTATAAGAACTTGGGCTATTTACCAGAAGCTTTGTTTAACTTCATTGCACTACTTGGGTGGTCTCCAGTTGGCGAAGAGGAACTATTTACAAAAGAGCAGTTCATCGATATTTTCGATGTCAATCGACTTTCTAAGTCACCAGCTCTCTTCGATATGCATAAACTAAAATGGGTGAATAACCAATACGTAAAAGCACTTGATCTTGATCAAGTTGTGGCACTTACACTTCCACATCTTCAAAAGGCAGGCAAGGTAAGCGAGCAGCTGACAGAAGAAGAAAACACGTGGGTGCGCAAACTCATTTCTCTATACCACGAGCAATTGAGCTACGGAGCAGAAATTGTTGAGTTAACAGAGTTGTTCTTTAAGGAACAAATTGAGTATAATCAAGAGGCAAAGGAAGTTCTTGCAGAAGAGCAAGTACCAGAAGTGATGGCTTCGTTTGCAGGTCAGCTTGAACGTCTTGAGTCTTTCACACCTGATGAAATCAAAGCTGCCATTAAAGCGGTACAAAAAGAAACAGGGCATAAAGGTAAGAAACTATTCATGCCAATTCGTGTGGCTGTCACTGGACAAACGCATGGCCCAGAGCTTCCGCAAAGTATTGAACTACTAGGTAAAGAGACGGTATTAAACCGCATTAAACAAATATAAGGAAAATCGTTGCGAGGGAGAAGTACAATGTTATCGTCCATCACAGAAAGAGTCTTCACCGGCTGAAAGAGACTTATGGGCAGACGTTGGAAATGCACCCTCAAGACCCTTGAGGAACACGTATGTTAGTATGCAAGGGCGGTACCCTCCGTTATGGGATGAAGTTGAGAAGGCTGCGAAATGAGGGCTTTCTAAACAGAGTGGAACCGCGTTTTCAAAACGTCTCTGTCATATGGCAGAGGCGTTTTTTATTTGTCCAAAAAAGAGAGCAAGTCCTAAGAGAGATTGATGGGGAAGAACGGGGGGAGCATGTGTTTTTCAAAATGCTGAAAGAAGATATTGATACTGTGTTTGATCAAGATCCTGCTGCTAGAAGCTATCTTGAAGTAGTGCTAACCTATTCAGGGCTTCATGCGATTTGGGCTCATCGTGTTGCGCATGCATTTTACAAGCGTAAACTGTATTTTCTTGCGCGGATCATTTCTCAGGTCAGCCGGTTTTTCACAGGGGTTGAGATTCATCCAGCAGCAACCATCGGCCGGCGGTTCTTTATTGATCACGGCATGGGCGTCGTGATTGGGGAAACATGTGAAATTGGCGATAACGTCACTGTTTTCCAAGGCGTGACATTAGGGGGAACAGGGAAAGAAAAGGGAAAGCGGCATCCAACTATTTTGGACGATGCGCTGATTGCGACTGGTGCTAAGGTGCTCGGTTCTATTACCGTAGGAAAAGGGTCCAAGATTGGTGCGGGGTCTGTTGTGTTAAAAGACGTACCAGACCATTCTACTGTTGTAGGTATACCTGGGCGAGTGGTCGTTCAAAATGGAAAGAAAATCAATCGTGATCTCAATCATCAAGATTTGCCAGATCCCGTTTCTGATCGTTTCAAAGAATTGGAGCGAGAAATGGAAAAGCTAAAACGTGAGCTGGCTTCATTGAGCAGAAAGGAAGAACAATCATGACAATCAATATTTATAATACATTGACACGTAAGAAGGAAGAGTTTGTCCCGCTTGAACCAGGAAAGGTGAAAATGTATGTATGCGGACCAACCGTGTATAACTACATTCATATCGGGAATGCAAGACCGGCCATTGTATATGACACGGTACGTAAGTATTTAGAATATAGCGGCTATGATGTGAATTTCGTATCCAACTTTACTGATGTGGATGATAAACTCATCAAAGCAGCAAATGAATTAGGCGAGGATGTCCCAACGATTGCTGATCGATTTATCCAAGCATACTTTGAGGACGTCAGTGCATTAGGCTGCAAAAAAGCAGACCTTCACCCACGAGTGACAGAAAATATGGATGATATCATTGCGTTTATCGCCACATTGATTGAAAAAGGCTACGCCTATGAAGCAGATGGTGACGTGTATTACAGCACACGCTCATTTGAAGGCTACGGAAAACTGTCTCACCAATCGATTGATGAATTAAAGACAGGTGCCCGTATTCGTGTAGGTGAAAAGAAAAGGGATGCACTCGACTTTGCATTATGGAAGGCCGCAAAGGATCAGGAGATTTCTTGGGATAGCCCGTGGGGCGAAGGGCGGCCAGGCTGGCACATCGAGTGCTCTGCGATGGTCAAAAAATATTTAGGCGATACGATTGACATTCATGCTGGCGGACAGGATTTAACGTTCCCTCACCACGAGAATGAGATCGCTCAATCTGAGGCTTTGACAGGAAAACCTTTTGCGAAGTATTGGATGCATAACGGGTATATTAATATTGAGAATGAAAAAATGTCAAAATCACTTGGGAACTTTGTGCTTGTACATGACATTATTAAAGAACAAGATCCAGATGTGCTTCGTTTCTTTATGCTGTCAGTTCACTATCGTCATCCAATCAATTACTCCATTGACTTATTGGAAAGTACAAAGAGTGCATTTAACAGACTCAAAACATCTTATTCAAATCTACATCATCGCCTTGAGAGCAGTACCAATTTAACAGAGGATAACACTGAATGGTTGACAAAGATTGAAGAGCAGCGAGCGACATTTATTTCTGAAATGAATGATGACTTCAATACGGCAAATGCCATCTCTGTTTTATTTGAACTAGCGAAACAAGCGAATTACTATATGGAAAATGATCATACTTCTGAGGAAGTGATCAAGGCATTTATTGGCTTGTTCCAAGAAATCACATCCGTCCTCGGCTTCTCCCTAGAAGAAAAGCACACGCTTGACGAAGAGGTAGAAGCATTAATTGAGAAGCGGAATGAAGCTAGAAGGAATCGTGACTTCGCATTGTCTGATCAAATTCGTGACCAGTTAAAGAGCATGAATATTGTATTGGAGGACACTCCTCAAGGTACGCGCTGGAAAAGAGGAGAATAGGTCATGTTGAATTTTGAAAAGCTGAAAGACGGAAAACAGTTGAACGGACTTGCACTTGCTTATATGGGTGATGCCATTTTTGAAGTATACGTGAGGCATCACCTCCTCCAAACGGGGGCGACCAAACCAAATGAGCTTCATAAACGTGCAAGTAAGATCGTTTCAGCTAAATCTCAGGCCGCTATTTTATTTGAGCTTCAGCAGAAGGGCTTTTTCACAGAAGCGGAAGAAGCGGTGCTGAAAAGAGGAAGAAATGCAAAATCAGGCACAGTGCCTAAAAACACAGACGTTCAAACGTATCGTTATAGTACAGCGTTTGAAGCGCTCATGGGTTATTTATTTATTGAGAAGCAGGACGAACGCTTAGAAGAATTGATTAGTCAGGCGATTGAAATCGGAACGTCAGGGAGGAAGACAAATGAGTCAGCAACATGATTATGTGATTGGGAAAAATGCAGTGATTGAAACACTGAAGTCAGATCGGGAGTTATACAAGCTCTGGATGGCAGAAAACACTGTAAAAGGACAAGCCCAGCAGGTCATTGAACTCGCGAAAAAGCAAAATATCACCATTCAGTATGTTCCGAGGAAAAAGCTTGATCAGATGGTAACAGGTCAGCACCAGGGAATCGTTGCACAAGTAGCAGCATATGAATATGCAGAATTGGACGATCTGTATCAAATTGCTGAAAAGCGGAATGAACAACCATTTTTCATCATCTTAGATGAAATTGAAGATCCGCACAATTTAGGGTCGATCATGCGTACGGCCGATGCTGTTGGTGCACATGGAATCGTCATTCCAAAACGACGAGCGGTAGGCTTGACGACAACTGTTGCGAAAGCATCTACTGGAGCCATTGAACATATTCCGGTCGCAAAAGTAACCAATCTTTCCAGAGCTCTTGATGAAATGAAAGAAAGAGGAATCTGGGTCGCAGGAACAGATGCATCTGCGAAGCAGGACTACAGACAATTTGACGGCACGATGCCTCTCGCTCTTGTCATTGGCAGTGAAGGAAAAGGAATTGGCCGATTGATTAAGGAAAAATGTGATTTCTTGATTAAATTGCCAATGGCCGGGAAGGTCACTTCATTAAATGCATCAGTTGCCGCTAGTCTATTGATGTATGAAGTGTATCGAAAACGTTATCCGTTAGGAGAATAGAGATGGACATCCTCTTAGTCGATGGATACAACATGATAGGTGCATGGCCTCGTTTGCAACACTTAAAAGAAAACAGCTTTGAAGAAGCCAGAGACGTGCTGATTCAACATTTAGCAGAATATCAAGCATATACAGGGTATCGAGTCATTGTCGTATTCGATGCCCATATGGTCAAAGGAATCGAAAAGAAGCGGACAAACCACCGAGTAGAGGTCATCTTTACAAGAGAAAATGAAACGGCTGATGAGCGGATTGAAAAACTGGCACAAGACTTGAATAACATTCGGACGCAAATTCATGTGGCGACCTCTGATTATACAGAACAATGGGCGATTTTTGGACAGGGTGCACTTCGTAAGTCAGCACGAGAGCTCTTAAGAGAGATAGAAGTGATTGAACGAAAGATTGAAACACGTGTCAAAAAGATTACTTCTGATAAACCAGCATCCAAAATTGAATTGTCAGAAGATGTATTGAAAACGTTTGAAAAATGGCGGCGGGGAAACTTGGAATAGCTTGACGATATTTCAACCATTATTGTATAATATTTCTATCTAGGTGCGGTCGGGGGGATCGAAGTGAATCTAAACAACAGCAAGGGTAAGTCCATCAGAGAGCAATTTTGCCAGTTGGAAGATGAACAAGTCATTGAAAGGGTTCATGTCGGAGATAGTGATGCGCTAGATTATTTAATAACGAAATACCGCAATTTTGTACGTGCGAAAGCAAGATCTTATTTCTTGATTGGAGCGGATCGAGAAGACATTGTCCAAGAGGGGATGATCGGACTTTATAAGTCTATCCGCGATTTCAGAGAGGACAAGCTTACTTCATTTAAGGCTTTTGCAGAATTATGTATTACCCGCCAAATTATCACCGCAATTAAAACAGCTACTCGCCAAAAACATATCCCGTTAAATTCCTATGTATCATTAGACAAGCCGATATACGATGAAGAATCGGACAGAACATTATTGGACGTCATTTCCGGTGCTAAAGCGCTTAACCCAGAAGATTTAATCATTAGCAAAGAAGAATTTGATGATATTGAAATGAAAATGGGTGAATTACTAAGCGAGCTGGAAAGAAAGGTACTTGTGCTTTATCTTGATGGCAGGTCCTATCAGGAGATTTCTGAAGATTTAAACCGTCATGTGAAATCAATTGATAACGCACTCCAAAGAGTAAAGAGAAAATTAGAGAAATATTTAGAGCTGCGCGAGATCAGTCTCTAATCAAACCTATATTGACAGCTTTTTCGACACTGTGATAAGGTACTAAGGAAATGATGTCGAGAAAATAGGTGTAAATATGAGGAAAAAGATTACTCTAGCCTGTAAAGACTGCGGAAGCCGCAATTATACGACAATGAAAAGTGTTGCTTCAGCAGCTGAAAGATTAGAAGTTAAGAAATATTGCAAGACTTGTAATTCACATAAAACACATTTAGAAACGAAGTAGGATTTGCGTTCTTTAATCTGTGGAGGTCTTTTACATGCGTATTATCAGTTTCTTAAAAAGTGTCGGGAAAGAAATGAAAAAGGTCAGCTGGCCAAAGAAAAACGAAATGGTCCGCTACACGATCACTGTTATTTTAACAGTCGTATTTTTTGCCATCTTTTTCTCTTTTCTTGATATAGGAATCTCACAATTAATCGAATTAATTCATTAATACTTGAATAATGGTCTGCTGAACGTGCTATAATAGATCATAATATGACTTGCCAAAAAACCCGTTTTACGGGTTTTTTCAATTGCTTGAAAATATTTACCGGTACTCGAGATTCGTCAAATAGACATTACGAAATGTGGGGAGGGAAGGACTAAATAGTCCTGAACGAAAATGGAAAAGAATTGGTATGTTGTGCATACGTACTCTGGCTATGAGAACAAAGTGAAAGCGAACTTGGAAAAGCGTGTTGAATCAATGGGCATGCAGGATAAAATTTTCCGCGTTGTTGTACCAGAAGAAGAAGAAACGGACATTAAAAATGGTAAGAAAAAAGTAGTGAAAAAGAAAGTATTCCCTGGATATGTGCTAGTAGAAATCGTCATGACTGACGATTCTTGGTATGTTGTTCGTAATACACCAGGTGTGACAGGATTCGTTGGATCAGCTGGATCAGGCTCTAAGCCGACAGCGTTATTACCTGGCGAAGCGGAAACCATTCTGAAGAGAATGGGACTTGAAGAGCGCAAGACAGAAATCGACTTTGAACTAAAAGAAACAGTCAAGGTCATCGATGGACCATTTGCTAACTTCACAGGCTCTATCGAAGAGATTGATTATGATAAAAGCAAAGTCAAAGTATTCGTTAATATGTTTGGTAGAGAAACTCCTGTGGAACTTGAGTTCACACAGATCGATAAATTGTAATTTAAAAGAGCTTGAAATGAGTGTATAGAAGTGGTAATATAGCAAAGGTACGTCTTGAGTTCGCTCAAGATCGCTAGCTAGTTATTTCGTCATTCATATAAAGAATGAAGTTGTTGAGTGGGAGGGGGATTCCCCTATTACCACATCACGGACTTTAAGGAGGTGTGTCTCGTGGCTAAAAAAGTAGTAAAAGTTGTTAAATTGCAAATTCCTGCTGGAAAAGCTAACCCAGCTCCACCAGTTGGACCTGCACTAGGTCAAGCCGGTGTTAATATCATGGGATTCTGTAAGGAGTTTAACGCTCGTACAGCTGACCAAGCTGGTCTTATCATTCCTGTTGAAATTTCGGTTTTTGAAGACCGTTCATTTACATTTATTACTAAAACTCCACCTGCTGCAGTATTACTTAAAAAAGCAGCTGGTATTGAGTCTGGTTCTGGTGAACCTAACCGTAATAAAGTGGCAACTGTTAAGCGTGATAAAGTACGCGAAATCGCGGAAACAAAAATGCCTGACTTAAACGCTGCTAGCGTTGAATCAGCTATGCGCATGGTTGAAGGTACTGCACGCAGTATGGGTATTGTCATCGAAGATTAATTTTTTGTCTTGTTGGGTTGCGAGTTTGGTTTTGACAAGTTCGCAACCCTTATTCGTGGGAGGTTATTCCGCTAAAACCACATAAGGAGGATTTTTATAATGGCTAAAAAAGGTAAAAAGTATGTAGAAGCTGCTAAGCTGATCGATCGTACAAAAGCGTATGATGTTGCTGAAGCTGTTTCTCTTACAAAAAAAGCAAATACAGCGAAATTTGATGCGACTGTAGAAGTTGCTTTTCGTTTGGGCGTAGACCCTCGTAAAAACGATCAACAAATCCGCGGTGCAGTTGTACTTCCTAACGGAACTGGTAAAACTCAACGCGTTCTTGTGTTCGCTAAAGGCGAAAAAGCAAAAGAAGCAGAAGCTGCTGGAGCAGACTACGTTGGAGATTCTGATTACATCACTAAAATCCAACAAGGCTGGTTCGAATTCGATGTAATCGTTGCGACACCTGACATGATGGGTGAAGTTGGTAAGATCGGTCGTGTACTTGGACCAAAAGGTCTTATGCCAAACCCTAAAACAGGAACTGTAACTTTCGAAGTAGAAAAAGCAATCAATGAAATCAAAGCTGGTAAAGTAGAATACCGCGTTGATAAAGCTGGTAACATCCACGCGCCAATCGGAAAGGTTTCTTTCGAGGACGAAAAGCTTGTTGAGAACTTTGCAACAATCTATGACACAATCCTTAAAGCAAAACCTGCAGCGGCTAAAGGTGTATACGTGAAAAACGTTTCTGTTACATCTACTATGGGCCCTGGCGTGAAAGTGGATCCATCTTCTTTCTCTGCAAAATAATTCTTGACTTATCACAATCGTTTTGATAATATCAAAATGTTGTAAAATAGAATAATCATTTATACCGTAGACAGCAGGGGCCTTATGGCTTAATTAACCCGCCGAGGTGTATATGTCACAGTCTTACGTTAACGTATGCTTGTATATACAGCCTCCATGTCTTAATGGAGGCTTTTTATATGGAGAACCGTTCGTTAGGAACGTGATGGCCTGATCGGTATAAGTGTTACACAAAGAATGTACAGGAGGTGTAACCATGAGCAATGCAATCGATACTAAAAAAGTTGTCGTTGATGAAATTACTTCTAAGTTTAAAGACAGTATGTCTACTGTAATCGTAGATTACCGCGGTCTTTCAGTTTCTGAAGTGACTGAACTTCGTAAACAGCTTCGTGATGCTGGCGTAGAATTCAAAGTTTACAAAAATACTTTGACTCGCCGTGCAGTTGAACAAGTTGAACTAACGGGTTTAAACGATTTCTTAACAGGTCCAAACGCTATCGCATTCAGTAACGAAGATGTTATCGCACCTGCGAAAATCATCAACGAATTTGCGAAAAGCCACGAAGCTTTAGAAATCAAAGCTGGTGTTATCGAAGGAAACGTAGCGACTGTAGAAGAAGTGAAGGCTCTTGCGGAACTTCCGTCTCGCGAAGGCTTACTATCTATGTTGCTTAGCGTTCTTCAAGCTCCAGTTCGTAACCTTGCTCTTGCTACTAAAGCAGTTGCAGATCAAAAAGAAGAACAAGGCGCTTAATGCGTACTTGACGTAAAAAACTTAAAAATGGAGGAATTACAAATGGCTTTAAATATCGAAGAAATCATTGCTTCAGTTAAAGAAGCAACTGTACTTGAGTTAAACGACTTAGTAAAAGCAATCGAAGAAGAATTTGGCGTAACTGCTGCTGCTCCTGTAGCTGTAGCTGCTGGTGGCGGTGCTGCTGCTGAAGAAAAAACTGATTTTGATCTAGTACTTGCTGGTGCTGGAGACCAAAAAATCAAAGTTATCAAAGTGGTTCGTGAAATCACTGGTCTTGGCTTGAAAGAAGCTAAAGAACTTGTTGACAACACTCCAAAACCACTTAAAGAAGGTATTGCTAAAGAAGAAGCTGAAGAACTTAAAGCTAAGCTTGAAGAAGTTGGCGCTTCTGTAGAAGTTAAGTAATCTTCGCCTAATCTTTTGGGAAAGCTCGCTTTTACTGGCGGGCTTTTTCTTTTCTTATCTCCTGAAACGATTGAATCCAGAGGAGGTCCATTCACCATGAGTGACCACTATTATACGGAAAAGCCATCAGTGAAAAGCAATAAACAGACATGGGACTTCACCTTGAGAAACCGTAGCTTTACTTTTACAAGTGACAGTGGAGTGTTTTCTAAGAAAGAAGTCGACTATGGTTCGAGGCTTTTAATTGAAGCTTTTGAAGAACCTGACTTGGATGGCGACGTCTTAGATGTCGGTTGCGGTTATGGACCGATCGGCTTATCGTTAGCAAACGAAATGACAGGCCGCACCATTCATATGATTGATGTGAACGAAAGAGCAGTCGAACTTTCAAAGGAAAACGCTAAGCATAATCGCATTGATAATGTCCGCATCTATCAAAGTGATTTGTTCTCGAATGTTCATTCATCAGCTGCTTTTGCCTCTATACTGACCAATCCCCCAATACGGGCAGGGAAGAAAGTAGTACATGCGATCTTTGAAAAAAGTGCTGATCATTTATTGCCGGAAGGTGAGTTGTGGGTGGTTATTCAGAAAAAACAAGGTGGACCATCTGCGATTGAGAAATTAGAGCAACTTTTTGGAGAAGTGACGGTCGTTATGAAAAAAAAGGGCTACTATATTATCAAAGCTAAAAAAGTTTGACGCAGTTTCCTAGCTGTGTTAACATTATAAAATGCCAATGTGTATATTTTGCTTGATAGGCTTAAAAAACAACTATTTTGTATAAATTATGCATACTTGGGAAAACTAATAAAATCGGTATTTGTTTTTGGATGTGGTTTTCTTATTTTAGAAACCCTTTTTTCTTTTGTCTTGTAAAAGTATTTCTTTACTGACATTTGAAAGACAGAAATACTTTTTACACATATAATACGCATGATTTGAGGGGTGAATCAGTTGACAGGTCAACTAGTTCAGTATGGACGACACCGCCAGCGCAGAAGCTACGCACGCATAAGCGAAGTGTTAGAATTACCAAATCTCATTGAAATTCAAACCTCTTCTTATCAGTGGTTTCTTGATGAGGGTCTTAGAGAGATGTTTCAAGATATATCCCCAATTGAGGATTTTACTGGTAACCTTTCTCTTGAATTCATTGATTACAGCCTAGGGGATCCTAAGTATCCTGTAGCAGAATCAAAAGAACGTGATGTAACTTACTCTGCTCCACTAAGAGTAAAAGTTCGTTTAATTAACAAAGAAACTGGAGAAGTAAAAGACCAAGATGTGTTTATGGGTGATTTCCCAATCATGACAGACACAGGTACTTTTATCATTAATGGTGCGGAACGTGTAATCGTTTCTCAGTTAGTACGTTCTCCAAGTGTATATTTCAGTGGTAAAGTAGACAAAAACGGTAAAAAAGGTTTTACTGCGACTGTCATTCCAAACCGTGGCGCATGGTTAGAATACGAAACTGATGCGAAGGATGTAGTCTATGTACGCATCGATCGCACACGTAAGTTGCCGGTTACGGTTCTTTTGCGTGCTCTCGGCTTCAGCTCTGATCAAGAGATTCTTGACCTCATTGGCGAGAATGAATACTTACGCAACACGTTGGAAAAAGACAATACAGAGAATGCTGATAAAGCACTTCTCGAAATCTACGAGCGTCTTCGTCCGGGAGAGCCGCCAACTGTTGAAAATGCGAAAAGCTTGCTAGACTCTCGCTTCTTTGATCCAAAGAGATATGACTTAGCAAATGTTGGACGCTACAAGATTAATAAGAAGCTTCATATTAAAAATAGACTATTCAATCAAAAATTGGCTGAAACGCTAGTTGATCCTGAAACAGGTGAAATCCTAGCAGAAAAAGGTCAAATTTTAGATAGAAGAGTGCTTGATAAAGTTCTTCCATACTTAGAAAACGGCATCGGATTTAGAAAGCTTTATCCAAACGGTGGCGTAGTAGAGGATGAAGTAGAACTTCAATCTATCAAGATTTATGCACCAACTGATCAAGAAGGCGAGCAAGTGATCAACGTGATTGGTAATGCATATGTAGAGGAAGCTGTGAAGAACATCACGCCTTCTGACATCATTGCTTCAATCAGTTACTTCTTTAACCTGCTTCATGGAGTAGGTGACACAGATGATATCGATCACCTTGGTAACCGTCGTCTGCGTTCTGTAGGTGAACTTCTGCAAAACCAATTCCGTATTGGTTTAAGCAGAATGGAGCGTGTTGTTCGTGAAAGAATGTCGATTCAAGACACGAACACGATCACACCTCAGCAGTTGATCAACATCCGTCCTGTGATCGCTTCTATCAAAGAGTTCTTTGGTAGCTCTCAGCTTTCTCAGTTCATGGATCAAACAAACCCGCTTGCTGAATTGACTCATAAACGTCGTCTATCAGCGCTTGGACCGGGTGGTTTGACACGTGAGCGTGCAGGAATGGAAGTTCGTGACGTTCACTATTCTCACTATGGTCGTATGTGTCCGATTGAAACACCAGAGGGTCCAAACATTGGTTTGATCAACTCTCTATCTTCATTTGCGAAAGTGAACCGCTTCGGATTTATCGAAACACCTTACCGTCGGGTTGATCCTGAAACAGGTAAAGTGACGCCGAGAATCGATTACTTAACCGCTGATGAAGAGGATAACTACGTTGTAGCACAAGCGAACGCTCAGCTAGCTGATGATGGTTCGTTTATCGATGATAACATTATCGCTCGTTTCAGAGGGGAAAACACCGTTGTTCCTCGAAACCGCGTTGACTACATGGACGTTTCGCCGAAGCAGGTTGTTTCTGCAGCGACAGCATGTATCCCATTCTTAGAAAACGATGACTCTAACCGTGCTCTAATGGGAGCGAACATGCAACGTCAGGCTGTGCCTTTGATGCAGCCGGAATCACCGATTGTTGGTACAGGTATGGAGTATGTATCAGGTAAAGACTCTGGTGCTGCTGTGATCTGCCGTTACCCAGGTGTTGTAGAACGTGTTGAAGCGAAGAATATTTGGGTTCGCCGTTATGAAGACGTTGACGGACAACAAGTCAAAGGAAACCTAGACAAATACAGCTTGCTGAAATTTGTCCGCTCTAACCAAGGGACTTGCTACAACCAGCGCCCAATTGTAAGTGTTGGAGATGAAGTCGTCAAAGGAGAAATCCTTGCAGACGGTCCTTCTATGGAAAAAGGTGAATTGGCTCTAGGACGTAACGTCATGGTCGGCTTCATGACTTGGGACGGTTACAACTATGAGGATGCGATCATTATGAGTGAGCGCCTTGTAAAAGATGACGTCTACACTTCTATTCATATTGAAGAATATGAATCAGAAGCTCGTGATACAAAGCTTGGACCAGAAGAAATTACGCGTGATATTCCAAACGTTGGGGAAGATGCTTTACGCAACCTTGACGAGCGTGGAATCATCCGTATTGGTGCAGAAGTAAAAGACGGAGATCTTCTTGTCGGGAAAGTAACGCCTAAAGGTGTAACAGAACTAACAGCTGAAGAACGTCTATTACATGCAATCTTCGGTGAAAAGGCTCGTGAAGTACGTGATACGTCTCTACGTGTACCACACGGCGGCGGCGGAATCATCCACGATGTCAAAGTCTTTAACCGTGAAGATGGAGATGAATTACCACCAGGTGTTAACCAGTTAGTTCGCGTATACATCGTTCAGAAGCGTAAAATTTCTGAAGGTGACAAAATGGCCGGACGACATGGTAACAAAGGGGTTATCTCTAAAATCCTTCCAGAAGAAGATATGCCGTATCTTCCAGACGGAACACCGATTGATATCATGTTAAACCCTCTAGGGGTACCATCTCGTATGAATATCGGTCAGGTACTTGAGCTTCATATGGGTATGGCTGCACGTTACCTAGGCATCCACATTGCGTCACCAGTATTTGATGGTGCTCGTGAGGAAGATGTTTGGGAAACGCTTGAAGAAGCAGGTATGTCCCGTGATGCGAAAACAGTCCTTTATGATGGTCGAACTGGTGAACCATTCGACAACCGTGTATCTGTTGGAATCATGTATATGATCAAACTGGCTCACATGGTTGACGATAAACTTCACGCACGTTCAACTGGACCATACTCACTTGTTACGCAGCAGCCACTGGGCGGTAAAGCACAGTTTGGTGGACAGCGTTTCGGAGAGATGGAAGTATGGGCACTTGAAGCTTACGGTGCAGCATATACACTTCAAGAAATCTTAACTGTAAAATCGGATGACGTTGTGGGTCGTGTGAAAACATACGAAGCGATCGTCAAAGGGGATAACGTACCTGAACCAGGTGTCCCTGAATCATTCAAAGTATTAATTAAAGAACTTCAAAGTTTAGGTATGGATGTGAAAATTCTATCTGGCGATGAAGAAGAGATAGAAATGAGAGATTTAGAAGACGATGAGGAAACGAAGAAAGCAGACGGATTAGCGTTATCTAATGACGAAGATGCTGCAGACCTCGCACCTGTCGATCTTGAACGTGACGCAGTCACAAAAGAATAGCAGAAACGATTAGAGCAAGTGACTAGGGTATAACCCGAAGATTAAAAGGGAGGTAGGCCCCTTGCTAGATGTGAACAATTTTGAGTATATGAACATCGGTCTCGCATCACCTGATAAAATCCGTTCTTGGTCTTTTGGTGAAGTGAAAAAGCCTGAAACGATTAACTATCGTACACTGAAACCGGAAAAAGATGGTCTCTTTTGTGAACGTATCTTCGGACCGCAAAAAGACTGGGAATGTCATTGTGGAAAGTATAAACGCGTTCGTTATAAGGGTGTTGTATGTGACCGTTGTGGTGTAGAAGTAACACGGGCAAAAGTCCGTCGTGAGAGAATGGGGCATATCGAACTGGCTGCCCCAGTTTCCCACATTTGGTATTTCAAAGGTATCCCAAGCCGTATGGGTCTTGTTCTAGATATGTCACCACGTGCGTTAGAAGAAGTGATTTACTTCGCTTCTTACGTCGTGACTGATCCGGGCAACACACCGCTTGAGAAGAAACAACTTCTTTCTGAGAAAGAATTCCGTGCTTATTTAGATAAATACGGTAACACCTTCCAAGCAGCTATGGGTGCAGAAGCAATTAACAAACTTCTTCAAGATATCGATCTTGTGAAAGAAGTAGATACACTCAAAGAAGAGCTGAAAACAGCTCAGGGACAGCGTCGTACACGTGCGATCAAACGCCTTGAAGTGTTGGAAGCTTTCCGTAACTCAGGAAACAAACCGTCTTGGATGATCCTTGATGTACTTCCGGTTATTCCACCAGAATTACGTCCAATGGTTCAGCTTGATGGCGGACGTTTTGCTACTTCTGACTTGAACGACCTTTATCGTCGTGTCATCAACCGTAACAATCGTCTGAAACGTTTATTAGATCTTGGCGCGCCAAGCATCATTGTACAGAACGAGAAGCGTATGCTTCAAGAAGCTGTCGATGCCTTGATTGATAATGGACGTAGAGGCCGACCAGTAACAGGACCAGGAAATAGACCATTGAAATCTCTTTCTCACATGCTGAAAGGGAAACAAGGACGTTTCCGTCAAAACTTGCTTGGTAAACGTGTTGACTATTCTGGACGTTCCGTTATCGTCGTTGGACCACATTTGAAAATGTATCAGTGTGGACTTCCGAAAGAAATGGCTCTTGAACTATTCAAACCATTCGTGATGAAGGAGCTTGTTGAAAAAGGATTAGCTCACAACATTAAGAGCGCGAAACGTAAGATTGAGCGCGTGCAGCCGGAAGTTTGGGATGTTTTAGAATCAGTAATTCGTGAGCATCCAGTTTTACTAAACCGTGCACCAACTCTTCACAGACTTGGTATTCAAGCGTTTGAACCTACACTTGTGGAAGGACGCGCAATTCGTCTGCATCCACTTGTATGTACTGCCTACAACGCTGACTTTGATGGTGACCAAATGGCGGTTCACGTACCATTATCTGCTGAAGCTCAAGCTGAAGCTCGTATCTTAATGCTTGCTGCTCAAAACATTTTGAACCCGAAAGATGGAAAACCTGTTGTTACGCCATCTCAGGATATGGTGCTTGGTAACTATTACCTTACACTTGAGCGTAAAGGTGCTATCGGAGAAGGTATGGTCTTCAAAGATACGGATGAAGCCCTTCTTGCTTATCAAAATGGGTATGTACATCTTCATACACGTGTAGCTGTTGCAGCTAACTCGTTGAAGAACGTTACATTCACTGATGAACAGCGTTCTAAATTGTTGATTACAACAGTTGGAAAATTGATCTTTAACGAAATCTTACCGGAATCATTCCCATACATGAATGAACCGACTAAGAGCAATATTGAAGAAAAAACGCCTGATCGTTTCTTCCTTGAAAAAGGTGAGGATGTCAAAGCTGCGATCGAGAAACAAGAAATCAATGCGCCGTTCAAAAAAGGTATTTTAGGTAAAATCATTGCTGAAATCTTTAAGAGATTCCATATCACTGAAACATCTAAAATGCTTGACCGCATGAAAAATCTTGGTTTCAGATATTCTACTAAAGCCGGTATTACGGTTGGTGTATCTGATATCGTGGTACTAGACGATAAACAAAAAATCCTTGAAGAAGCACAAGCAAAAGTAGATAACGTCATGAAGCAATTCAGACGTGGTTTGATTACAGAAGAAGAGCGTTATGAGAGAGTCATTTCAATCTGGAGTTCTTCTAAAGATGTCATCCAAGGTAAACTGATGAAGTCCCTTGATGAAGTCAACCCAATCTACATGATGAGTGACTCTGGAGCGCGTGGTAACGCATCTAACTTCACTCAGCTGGCTGGTATGCGTGGTCTGATGGCCAACCCGGCTGGACGTATCATTGAACTTCCGATTAAATCTAGTTTCCGTGAAGGTTTAACCGTATTGGAATACTTTATTTCCACTCACGGAGCGCGTAAAGGTCTTGCCGATACAGCTCTTAAAACAGCTGACTCAGGTTACCTCACGCGTCGTCTCGTTGACGTTGCACAGGATGTTATTATCCGTGAAACAGATTGCGGTACAGACCGTGGAATCTTGGCGAAGTCCATTAAAGAAGGAAATGAAATTATTGAGAAACTTGAAGAACGTCTTATCGGACGTTTTGCAAGAAAACCAATTATTCATCCTGAAACGGGCGAAGTCATTGTTGGCGAAAACGAACTAATTGATGAAGATAAAGCACTTGAAGTGGTTGAAGCAGGAATCGAGGAAGTATGGATCCGTTCTGCATTTACATGTAACACGCCTCATGGTGTATGTAAACGATGCTACGGCCGTAACCTTGCAACTGGTACTGACGTTGAAGTCGGTGAAGCAGTTGGAATCATCGCTGCACAATCGATCGGTGAGCCAGGAACACAGCTTACAATGCGTACGTTCCACACCGGTGGGGTAGCAGGAGACGATATCACTCAAGGTTTACCTCGTATCCAAGAGTTATTTGAAGCGCGTAATCCGAAAGGGCAGGCAACCATTTCTGAAATTGATGGTGTCGTTGCTGAAATTAACGATGTTCGTGACAAGCAGCAGGAAATTGTGGTTCAAGGCGAAGTTGAAACTCGCTCTTACACAGCTCCTTACAATGCACGTCTGAAAGTTGTTGAAGGTGACAAAGTCACTCGTGGTCAAGTACTGACAGAAGGTTCAATCGATCCGAAAGAACTTCTTAAAGTGACTGACATGACAGCTGTTCAAGAATATCTGCTTCATGAAGTACAAAAAGTATACCGTATGCAAGGGGTAGAAATCGGAGATAAGCACGTAGAAGTAATGGTTCGCCAAATGCTTCGTAAAGTGCGTGTCGCTGATGCAGGGGATACAGATGTATTACCAGGCACACTTCTTGATGTACACCAATTCACAGAAGCGAACAAAAAAGTACTATTCGAAGGCAAACGTCCTGCAACAGGCCGTCCAGTTCTTCTTGGTATTACAAAAGCATCGCTTGAAACAGACTCATTCTTGTCTGCAGCATCCTTCCAAGAAACGACTCGTGTCCTAACAGATGCGGCGATCAAAGGAAAACGTGATGAATTGCTTGGCTTGAAAGAGAATGTCATCATCGGTAAACTTGTTCCTGCTGGAACTGGAATGCCAAACTACCGTAAAGTTAAGCCGGTTTCACAAGTGCAGCCGTCTGACGATATGGTTCCTGTAGAGTAATCTTTCTCTTAAGATTTCTATAAAAATCATCAGAAAATGGTGAAGGATGTCAAGATAATCTGTCAAACGATATTGACATCCTTCTGCCATGATGATAATATAACCAAGGTGCTCAAAATAAAACCTGTTACTTTGGAGGATATTCGATGTCTTATGATAAAGTATCACAGGCTCAATCCATTATTATTGGTACGAAGCAAACAGTAAAAGCTCTGAAACGAGATTCAGTGAAGGAAATCGTCGTAGCGAAAGATGCTGATCCTGCTTTAACCGCTAGTGTAATGAAACTAGCGCAAGAGAAGGGTGTAGACATTTTAGTGGTAGATTCCATGAAAAAGCTCGGCAAGGCCTGCGGAATTGAAGTTGGGGCAGCAGCTGTTGCCATTATGTTATAGCGTACTTGTTTTGTTTTTGCATGCTTAAAATGCAAAAACATTGTTTTTTGCCTTTTGATGAACCACCTGGGTATGTGGGTTATAAAAAAAGTAATGAAGGGAGGAATAACAACATGCCTACAATTAATCAGCTAATACGCAAAGGACGCGTGAGTAAAGTTGAAAACTCAAAGTCTCCTGCACTTAACAAAGGATACAACAGTTTCAAAAAAGAGCACACTAACGTAACATCTCCACAGAAGCGCGGGGTTTGTACTCGTGTCGGTACAATGACACCGAAAAAACCAAACTCAGCACTACGTAAATATGCTCGTGTACGTTTGTCTAACCTGATTGAGGTAACAGCTTACATTCCTGGTATCGGACATAACCTACAAGAGCACAGTGTAGTACTTATCCGTGGCGGACGTGTAAAAGACTTACCGGGTGTACGTTACCACATCGTTCGTGGTGCGCTTGATACTGCCGGAGTTGACGGTCGTATGCAAGGACGTTCTAAATACGGAACAAAACGCCCTAAACAAAGCAAATAATATAAACAAACATAAGGGTTTTTAGAAGTTGAGTTCAGATCAGTGGAGTCAGGCAGCTGACAATGAAATTGAGATGAAAGACAGATAGAAATCCTTTTAAAAGAGAAGGGAGGCTATTCAGATGCCACGTAAAGGTCCTGTAGCAAAAAGAGACGTTTTGCCAGATCCAATTTACAATTCTAAACTTGTATCTCGTTTGATCAACAAAATGATGATCGACGGTAAAAGAGGAAAGTCACAAACTATTCTCTACAAGTCATTTGATATCATCAAAGAACGTACTGGTAATGAAGCGATGGAGGTTTTCGAACAAGCCTTGAAAAACATCATGCCAGTTCTTGAAGTTAAAGCACGTCGTGTAGGTGGAGCTAACTACCAAGTTCCTGTAGAAGTTCGCCCAGATCGTCGTACGACTTTAGGTCTTCGCTGGTTAGTAAACTACGCTCGTCTTCGTGGAGAAAAAACGATGGAAGAGCGTCTTGCTAACGAAATCCTTGACGCAGCTAACAACACTGGTGCTGCTGTTAAGAAACGTGAAGATACACACAAAATGGCAGAAGCGAACAAAGCATTCGCTCACTACCGCTGGTAGGATTTATACCAAACTAAAAAAACTATTCCCTAATAAGGAAGGAGAAATTACCCAATGGCAAGAGAGTTCTCCTTAGACAAAACTCGTAATATTGGTATCATGGCTCACATCGATGCCGGTAAAACGACAACGACTGAGCGTATCTTGTACTACACTGGTCGTATCCATAAAATTGGTGAAACTCACGAAGGAGCTTCACAAATGGACTGGATGGAGCAGGAGCAAGAACGTGGTATTACAATCACTTCTGCTGCTACTACAGCACAATGGAAAGGTTACCGTGTAAACATCATTGATACACCAGGACACGTAGACTTCACTGTTGAAGTTGAACGTTCTTTGCGTGTACTTGATGGTGCGGTTGCTGTTCTTGATGCACAATCAGGTGTAGAGCCTCAAACTGAAACAGTTTGGCGCCAAGCAACAACTTACGGAGTACCTCGTATCGTATTCGTTAACAAAATGGATAAAACCGGTGCGGACTTCCTTTACTCTGTAAGCACATTAAGAGATCGTCTTCAAGCGAACGCTCATGCAATTCAATTGCCGATCGGCGCTGAAGATCAATTCGAAGGAATCATCGACCTTGTAGAAAACGTAGCATACTTCTACGAAGATGACCTTGGAACTCGCTCTGATGCACAAGAAATCCCTGCTGAGTATAAAGACAAAGCTGAAGAGCTTCGCAGCAGCTTGATTGAAGCTGTCGCTGAGCTTGATGAAGAGCTTATGGAAAAATACCTTGAGGGTGAAGAAATCACAATTCCTGAATTGAAAGCTGCAATCCGTAAAGGAACTTTGAATGTTGAATTCTACCCAGTTCTTGTTGGATCTGCTTTCAAAAACAAAGGTGTTCAGCTTGTACTTGACGCTGTGCTTGACTACCTTCCTGCACCAACTGATGTTGCTGCAATTAAAGGTACATTGCCAGATACAAATGAAGAGGTTGTACGTGAGTCTACTGATGACGCACCATTCGCAGCTCTTGCATTTAAAGTTATGACTGACCCTTATGTTGGGAAACTAACTTTCTTCCGCGTATACTCTGGAACACTTGATTCTGGTTCTTACGTGAAGAACTCTTCTAAGAACAAGCGTGAGCGTGTTGGACGTATCCTTCAAATGCACGCAAACAGCCGTGAAGAAATCTCTACTGTATATGCAGGGGATATCGCAGCAGCTGTTGGTCTTAAAGATACATCTACTGGTGATACTCTTTGTGACGAGAAAAATCTTGTTATCCTTGAGTCTATGGAATTCCCAGAGCCAGTTATCGATGTAGCAATCGAGCCTAAATCTAAGGCTGACCAAGATAAAATGGGTATCGCTTTAGCTAAACTAGCTGAAGAGGATCCAACATTCCGTACACAAACAAACACTGAAACTGGTCAAACGATTATCTCTGGTATGGGTGAGCTTCACCTTGATATCATTGTTGACCGTATGAAGCGTGAGTTCAAGGTTGAAGCTAACGTAGGAGCTCCTCAAGTTGCGTACCGTGAAACATTCCGTTCTAGTGCAAAAGTTGAAGGTAAATTCGTACGTCAGTCTGGTGGACGCGGTCAGTTCGGACACGTTTGGATCGAATTCGAACCAAACGAAGAAGGCGCAGGCTTCGAATTCACAAATGCAATCGTCGGTGGGGTTGTTCCACGTGAATACATTCCAGCAATTCAAGCAGGTCTTGAAGATTCACTAGAAAATGGTGTATTGGCTGGATTCCCATTAATCGACATCAAAGCAAAATTATTCGATGGATCTTACCACGATGTTGACTCTAACGAAATGGCGTTTAAAATTGCTGCATCTATGGCATTGAAAAATGCTGTCAGCAAATGTAACCCAGTTCTACTTGAGCCAATGATGAAAGTAGAAGTCGTTATCCCAGAAGAATACATGGGAGACATCATGGGTGATATCACATCTCGTCGTGGACGTGTAGAAGGTATGGAAGCTCGCGGTAACGCTCAAGTTGTTCGCGCTATGGTTCCACTTTCTGAAATGTTCGGATATGCAACTGCACTCCGTTCTAACACACAAGGACGCGGTACATTCACTATGCACATGGATCACTACGAAGAAGTGCCTAAGAGCATCAGTGAAGAAATCATCAAAAAAAATAAAGGTGAATAATTGATTTTGCCTTTAAACTAAAGTATAACTACTATTGAAGATCAGAAAGTGAGAGGTAACTCTTCACTTTCTATCACTCATACCAAATACAATGAACCTTTAAGGAGGATTTTTAGAATGGCTAAAGAAAAATTCGACCGTTCCAAATCGCATGCTAACATTGGTACAATTGGACACGTTGACCATGGTAAAACAACTCTAACTGCTGCTATCTCAACAGTTCTTCATAAGAAATCTGGTAAAGGTACAGCTATGGCTTATGACCAAATCGATGGTGCTCCAGAAGAGCGCGAGCGTGGAATCACAATCTCAACTGCACACGTTGAGTATGAAACTGAAACTCGTCACTATGCACACGTAGACTGCCCAGGACACGCTGACTATGTTAAAAACATGATCACTGGTGCTGCTCAAATGGACGGCGCGATCTTAGTAGTATCTGCTGCTGATGGTCCAATGCCACAAACACGTGAGCACATCCTACTTTCTCGTAACGTAGGTGTTCCTTACATCGTAGTATTCCTTAACAAATGTGACATGGTTGACGATGAAGAGTTACTTGAACTTGTTGAAATGGAAGTTCGTGACCTTCTTTCTGACTATGACTTCCCTGGTGACGATGTACCAGTTATCAAAGGTTCTGCTCTTAAAGCTCTTGAAGGTGATGCTGATTACGAAGCAAAAATCTTCGAACTTATGGATGCGGTTGATGAGTACATCCCAACTCCAGAGCGTGACACTGAGAAGCCATTCATGATGCCAGTTGAGGACGTATTCTCAATCACTGGTCGTGGAACAGTTGCTACTGGTCGTGTTGAGCGTGGACAAGTTAAAGTCGGTGACGAAGTTGAAATCATCGGTCTTCAAGAAGAAAACGGTAAAACAACTGTTACAGGTGTTGAAATGTTCCGTAAACTTCTTGACTATGCTGAAGCTGGTGACAACATCGGTGCACTACTTCGTGGTGTATCTCGTGAAGATATCCAACGTGGTCAAGTACTTGCTAAACCAGGTACAATCACTCCACATAGCCGTTTCAAAGCTGAAGTTTATGTACTTTCTAAAGAAGAGGGTGGACGTCATACTCCATTCTTCACTAACTACCGTCCGCAGTTCTACTTCCGTACAACTGACGTAACTGGTATCGTACATCTTCCAGAAGGTACTGAAATGGTAATGCCTGGCGATAACACTGAGATGGAAGTTGAACTTATCTCTACTATCGCTATCGAAGAAGGAACTCGTTTCTCTATCCGTGAGGGTGGACGTACTGTAGGTTCTGGCGTCGTTTCTACTATCATTAAGTAATAACAGCTAAAAGAGACTCCTTGCAAAAGGGTCTCTTTTTTTGCTTTTCCAGTGCATAACGGCTACTATAAGCTATAGAATCTAAATGGAACCGAGAGGATCACTGGAATGACGAAGACAATGTTGAAAAAGTGGCCGATTGGCGGGCTTGATCAATGGATTATGATAAAAGAAGATCAAGCAGAAAAAACAAAACCCGTTTTATTATTTTTACACGGTGGCCCAGGGTCAGCTCAAATGAGTTATATCGATTCCTTTCATAAGGAACTTGATCAAGACTTCACTGTTGTTCATTGGGACCAGCGCGGTGCAGGATTGTCTTATCAAAAAAACATTCCTGAGTCTTCTATGACCATTGGGCAATTCGTAGAGGATACGATTGAGCTTACAGAAAAACTGCTTTCTTATAATGATCAAACGAAAATATACATTGCAGGTTATTCATGGGGATCATTAATAGCGATACAAGCTGTACATAAACGACCAGATTTGTATCATGCCTATTATGGAATTAGTCAGGTGGTTGATGTATTAAAAGAGGATATTGTATCGTACGAACTTCTTCTAAAAAAATATCAAGGAAAGCATTTCATTACTAGATGTCTAAAATTGCTGACACCACCCCCTTGGAAACGCACCTTTGCTCATGCTTTGTTCTCTGTATACAAAGAGTTCGCAAAAGTAGGGCTCACGCATAGGTGGAAGCCACTTTTTCAAATGCTGTATGCATTTCTCGTTAGTAAGCATTATCAGCTAAAAGATAAGTGGAAATTCCTTATGGGACAGAAGTATAGCCAGGATATGCTGTGGGACGAGCTGATGAACGAAAGCATTCAATACCGAGTTTCTTCTATATTAATACCCTGCTACTTTATCATCGGGGAACATGACATGATTACTCCAGCTGCTGTATCAAAACCATATGTTGATCAACTTACAGCACCAATAAAAGAGTGGTTTACTTTTAAAGAATCTGCGCATTCTCCGCATATTGAAGAGCCAGAAGAATTTATTCGTATCGTCAGGAAGACAGCTACACATCATCTTCAGGGAAAGCTTGATTTATAGGCTGAACCCCTGTATAATATGAAAAGTGTGCAAATCATAAATTTATCCGATTTATTATTGCAACACGCAGGCCAATTTGGTACAATAGTGCATGTTGGTCTTTGACTGCGATGAAGTGAGAGGTTGCTGACACACCCGGCCGCTTTGCCATGGCAAGGTGATCAGGTTTTTCTCACGGAGAACTGTCTAACGTAAGTAGGCGAAAAGGAGGGAAAATAATGGCAAAACAAAAAATTCGTATTCGTTTAAAAGCATATGATCATAGAATTCTTGATCAATCTGCTGAGAAGATTGTTGAAACGGCTAAGCGTTCTGGTGCTAGTGTATCTGGTCCAATCCCGCTTCCAACTGAAAAATCAGTTTACACAATCCTTCGTGCGGTGCATAAGTACAAAGATTCTCGTGAGCAATTCGAGATGCGTACTCACAAACGTCTAATCGACATCGTGAATCCAACTCCGCAAACAGTTGATGCACTTATGCGTTTAGATTTACCATCCGGTGTAGATATCGAAATCAAACTTTAATTCAAATAGAAAACACATATTATAGGAGGTGTGACGAATGACCAAAGGAATCTTAGGTAGAAAAATTGGTATGACGCAAGTATTCGCAGAAAACGGTGATCTTATCCCTGTAACTGTTGTTGAGGCTGCTGCTAACGTTGTTCTTCAGAAGAAGACTACTGACACGGATGGCTATGAAGCAATCCAAATCGGTTTTGACGACAAACGTGAGAAGCTTTCTAACAAACCAGAGAAAGGCCACGTTGCTAAAGCGGAAACTGCTCCTAAGCGCTTCGTAAAAGAATTACGCGGTGTGGAGTTAGATGCGTATGAAGTTGGTCAGGAAGTCAAAGTTGATATTTTCGCAAATGGAGATATCGTAGATGTAACAGGAACATCAAAAGGTAAAGGATTCCAAGGGGCTATCAAACGCCACGGACAATCACGCGGACCAATGACTCACGGTTCACGTTACCACCGTCGTCCTGGTTCAATGGGACCTGTTGATCCAAACCGAGTATTCAAAGGTAAACTTCTTCCAGGACGTATGGGCGGAGAGCAAATCACTGTCCAAAATCTTGAGATCGTTAAAGTTGATGCAGAACGCAATCTTCTTTTGATCAAAGGTAACGTACCAGGAGCTAAAAAATCTCTAGTAACTGTAAAGAGTGCAGTTAAAACTAAATAACTCTCTTAGGAAAGGAGGAAACAAGTCATGCCAAAAGTAGCATTATTTAACCAAAACGGTTCTACTAACGGTGAAATCGAATTAAACGCTTCTGTGTTTGGAATTGAGCCAAACGAAAGCGTAGTATTCGATGCTATTCTTATGCAAAGAGCTTCCTTACGTCAAGGAACTCACAAAGTAAAAACTCGTTCTGAAGTACGTGGCGGAGGTCGTAAACCTTGGAGACAGAAGGGTACAGGTCGTGCTCGTCAAGGTTCTATCCGTTCACCACAATGGCGCGGAGGCGGTATCGTATTCGGTCCAACACCACGCAGCTATTCTTATAAATTACCTAAAAAAGTTCGCCGCTTGGCTATCAAGTCAGTATTGTCTTCTAAAGTAATCGACAACAACATCATCGTTCTTGAAGATCTTACTCTTGATGCAGTGAAAACGAAAGAATTCGCAGGCATCCTTAAAGGGTTATCTGTTGAGAAGAAAGCGTTGATCGTCACTGCGGATGCAAACGAAACAGTTGCTTTATCTGCTCGTAACATCCCTGGAGTAACAGTTGTTGAAGCTAACGGTATCAACGTTCTTGACGTTGTCAACCACGACAAACTTCTGATCACTAAAGCAGCGGTTGAAAAAGTAGAGGAGGGACTCGCATAATGAAAGATCCTCGTGATGTTCTAAAGCGCCCTATCATTACTGAACGTTCTGCTGATCTAATGACAGAGAAGAAGTACACGTTCGAAGTTGATGTCAGAGCTAACAAGACAGAAGTGAAAGACGCTGTTGAAGAGATCTTTGGAGTGAAAGTTGAGAAAGTCAACGTTCAAAACTACAAAGGTAAATCAAAACGCGTTGGACGCTACACTGGTATGACTAGCCGTCGCAGAAAAGCGATCGTGAAATTAACTGCTGACAGCAAAGAAATCGAAATTTTTGAAGCGTAAATCTTAAAAAGAAGGAGGGAAATTCAAAATGGCGATTAAAAAGTATAAACCAACCAGTAATGGTCGTCGTGGCATGACTACTTCAGATTTTGCTGAAATCACGACTGACAAACCAGAAAAATCGTTGCTTGCACCGCTTCACAGAAAAGGCGGACGTAACAACCAAGGTAGATTGACTGTTCGTCATCAAGGTGGCGGTCACAAACGTCAATACCGTATCATCGACTTTAAGCGTGATAAAGACGGTATACCTGGACGCGTTGCTACAATCGAGTATGATCCAAACCGTTCAGCGAACATCGCTCTTGTAAACTATGCAGATGGTGAGAAACGTTACATTCTTGCTCCGAAAGGAATCCAAGTTGGTACTGAAGTTACTTCTGGACCAGAAGCTGACATCAAACCAGGTAATGCTCTTCCACTTATCAACATCCCAGTTGGTACAGTTGTGCATAACATTGAATTAAAACCAGGTAAAGGTGGACAATTAGTTCGTTCTGCTGGTACTTCTGCTCAAGTTCTAGGTAAAGAAGGTAAATACGTTCTTGTACGTTTGAACTCTGGTGAAGTACGCATGATCCTTTCTGCTTGCCGTGCGACTATCGGTCAAGTTGGAAACGAACAACACGAACTAATCAACATCGGTAAAGCTGGACGTTCTCGCTGGAAAGGCGTACGCCCAACAGTTCGTGGTTCTGTAATGAACCCTAACGATCACCCACACGGCGGTGGTGAAGGACGCGCTCCAATCGGACGTAAATCACCAATGTCTCCATGGGGTAAACCGACTCTTGGATTCAAGACTCGTAAGAAAACCAACAAGTCTGATAAATTCATTGTACGTCGTCGTAAAAACAAGTAACGGGGTTGTCTACGGTTCATTTAGGACCGTAGTTCAATCACGAAGGGAGGTTCCACAATGGCTCGCAGCTTAAAAAAAGGACCATTTGTTGATGATCATTTGATGGCTAAAGTCGAGAAATTGAATGAAACTGACAAAAAGCAAGTCGTAAAAACTTGGTCTCGTCGTTCTACAATTTTCCCACAATTCATCGGTCACACAATCGCTGTCTATGACGGACGCAAACATGTACCTGTTTTCATTTCTGAAGATATGGTAGGTCACAAATTGGGCGAATTCGCACCAAGCCGTACTTACAAAGGTCATGCTAGTGACGATAAAAAAACAAGACGCTAATGAGAGGAGGCTTTTAAATGCAAGCTAAAGCTGTCGCAAGAACAGTCCGTATTGCTCCTCGTAAAGCACGTCTAGTAATGGACCTGATCCGAGGTAAGCAAGTAGGAGAAGCAGTTTCTATCTTAAACCTTACACCTAAGGCTGCTTCACCAATTATTGAAAAAGTATTAAAATCTGCTATCGCAAATGCTGAGCACAACTACGAGTTGGACGCTAACAGCCTAGTGATTACTCAAGCATTCGTTGACGAAGGTCCAACACTTAAGAGATTCCGTCCACGTGCTATGGGTCGTGCGAGCGCAATTAACAAACGTACTAGCCACATTACAATCGTTGTATCAGAAAAGAAGGAGGGATAATCCGTGGGTCAAAAGGTAAATCCAGTAGGTCTTCGTATTGGCGTCATTCGTGATTGGGAATCTAAATGGTTCGCAGGAAAAGATTACGCTGACTTCTTACATGAAGACTTGAAAATCCGTGAATTCATCAGCAAGCGTTTGTCTGACGCGTCTGTTTCTAAAGTAGAAATCGAACGTGCTGCAAACCGCGTAAATATCACAATCCACACGGCTAAACCAGGTATGGTAATTGGTAAAGGCGGATCTGAAGTTGAAGCACTTCGTAAAGCTCTTAACAGCCTAACTGGCAAACGTGTACACATCAACATTCTTGAAATCAAGAGAGCAGATCTTGATGCTCAGCTAGTTGCTGAAAACATCGCTCGTCAACTTGAAAATCGTATTTCATTCCGTCGTGCACAAAAACAAACAATCCAACGCACAATGCGTGCTGGAGCACAAGGAATCAAAACAATGGTTTCTGGTCGTCTTGGCGGTGCAGATATTGCTCGTTCTGAATATTACAGTGAAGGTACTGTTCCATTGCACACACTTCGTGCTGACATCGACTATGCTACTGCTGAAGCTGATACTACTTATGGTAAGCTTGGCGTAAAAGTATGGATCTATCGTGGAGAAGTCCTTCCAACTAAGAAGAATACTGCGGAAGGAGGAAAATAATATGTTATTGCCAAAACGCGTGAAGTATCGCAGAGAACATCGTGGAAAAATGCGTGGTCGTGCAAAAGGCGGCACTGAAGTACATTTCGGTGAGTTCGGTATCCAAGCTCTTGAAGCTTCTTGGATCACTAACCGTCAAATCGAAGCTGCTCGTATTGCTATGACTCGTTACATGAAACGTGGCGGTAAAGTTTGGATCAAAATTTTCCCTTCTAAGCCATACACAGCTAAACCTCTAGAGGTCCGCATGGGTTCCGGTAAAGGTGCTCCAGAAGGCTGGGTAGCTGTAGTAAAACCGGGCAAAGTTTTATTTGAAATTTCTGGTGTGTCTGAAGAAGTTGCTCGTGAAGCTCTTCGTCTTGCATCTCACAAATTGCCAATTAAAACGAAGTTCGTAAAACGTGAAGAAATTGGTGGTGAATCAAATGAAAGCTAATGAAATTCGTGACCTTACCACTGCTGAAATTGAACAAAAAGTAAAGTCTCTTAAAGAAGAACTTTTCAATCTTCGTTTCCAATTAGCGACTGGGCAGCTTGAAAACACTGCTCGCATTCGTGAAGTGCGTAAATCAATCGCACGCATGAAAACTGTGATTCGTCAAAGAGAAATCGCTGCTAATAAATAATAATTAGAGGGGAGGCCCCGCAAACATGAGCGAACGTAACCAACGTAAAGTGTATCAAGGTCGTGTTGTTTCTGACAAAATGGATAAAACCATCACTGTTGTAGTTGAAACATACAAAAAGCATTCACTTTATGGCAAACGTGTAAGATATTCTAAAAAGTTCAAAGCACATGATGAAAACAACCAAGCAAAAATCGGAGACATCGTAAAGGTCATGGAAACTCGTCCATTATCTGCGACTAAACGCTTTCGTCTAGTTGAAGTTGTCGAAGAAGCTGTTATTATCTAATAAAGTTCGGATTTCTTTTTCCGAAGGGAGGTAACATTAATGATTCAACAGGAGACTCGTTTAAAAGTAGCTGACAACTCTGGCGCACGCGAAGTACTAACGATTAAAGTTCTTGGTGGCTCTGGACGTAAAACGGCTAACATCGGTGATGTCATTGTTTGTACGGTTAAACAAGCAACACCAGGAGGCGTTGTCAAAAAAGGTGAAGTTGTGAAAGCAGTTATCGTTCGTACTAAGAGCGGAGCTCGCAGAAACGATGGATCTTACATCAGTTTTGATGAAAATGCATGTGTCATCATCCGTGACGACAAGAGCCCACGTGGAACTCGTATCTTCGGACCAGTAGCACGTGAACTTCGTGAAAATAACTATATGAAAATTGTTTCTTTAGCACCAGAAGTACTTTAATGAATACAATCCGCGACTCAAGGAGGTGCGATTAAATGCATGTTAAAAAGGGCGATAAAGTAGTGGTTATCTCTGGTAAAGATAAAGGTAAACAAGGTGTCATCCTTGCTGCTTTCCCTAAAAAGGACCGTGTTTTAGTAGAAGGTATTAACCTTGTGAAAAAACACTCTAAACCAACCCAAGCTAACCCTCAAGGCGGAATTTCTGAACAAGAAGCGCCGATCCACGTATCAAACGTAATGCCGCTTGATCCTAAAACGGGTGAAGTGACACGTATTGGATATAAAGTTGAGGACGGAAAGAAAGTCCGTGTAGCGAAAAAATCTGGGCAAGTTCTAGATAAATAGTAAATAAGGAAGGGAGGTCTTTCTCATGAACCGCCTTAAAGAAAAGTATGTAAAAGAAATTACACCTGCATTAGTTTCTAAGTTTGAATACAAATCAGTAATGCAAGTGCCAAAAATCGAAAAAATCGTGATCAACATGGGTGTTGGTGACGCCGTTCAAAACGCTAAAGCAATCGATACTGCTGTTGAAGAATTAACGTTTATCGCTGGTCAAAAACCTGTCGTTACTCGTGCGAAGAAGTCTATTGCTGGATTCCGTCTACGTGAAGGAATGCCAATCGGTGCGAAAGTAACACTTCGCGGAGAGCGCATGTACGATTTCCTTGATAAACTTATTTCTGTATCTTTACCACGTGTACGTGACTTCCGCGGGATTTCTAAGAAATCTTTCGACGGTCGTGGAAACTACACGCTTGGTATTAAAGAACAGTTAATCTTCCCAGAAATTGATTACGATAAAGTAACAAAAGTCCGCGGTATGGATATCGTTATCGTTACGACTGCCAACACGGATGAAGAAGCACGTGAGTTATTAACTCAAGTAGGTATGCCGTTCCAGAAATAATCAATGAAAGGGAGGCGAAATCGTGGCTAAAAAGTCTATGATTGCGAAACAACAACGCAAACAAAAGTTTAAAGTTCAAGAGTATACGCGCTGCGAACGTTGTGGACGTCCACATTCAGTAATTCGCAAGTTTAAACTTTGCCGTATTTGTTTCCGCGAACTTGCATATAAAGGACAAATTCCTGGCGTTAAAAAAGCCAGCTGGTAATCCCCATAAATGGGAAGGAGGTTATTAAATAATGGTTATGACAGATCCGATTGCAGATTTGCTGACTCGTATTCGCAATGCGAACATGGTACGTCATGAGAAGCTAGAAGTACCGGCTTCAAAAATCAAAAGAGAAATTGCTGAAATCTTAAAGCGTGAAGGTTTTATCCGTGACGTTGAGTACGTCGAAGACAGCAAACAAGGAATTATCCGTTTGTTCCTTAAATACGGCCAAAACAACGAACGTGTTATCACTGGTCTTAAAAGAATCAGTAAACCTGGTTTACGCGTATATGCGAAATCAAATGAAGTACCACGTGTACTTAACGGACTTGGAATCGCAATTATTTCTACATCACAAGGTGTTTTATCGGACAAAGAAGCCCGTGCTAAACAAGCTGGTGGAGAAGTACTTGCTTACGTATGGTAAAAAAAGTTTAAGATGAATGGAGGTGCTTGGTATGTCTCGTATAGGTAAAAAGCTAATCGAGATCCCTTCAGGAGTAACTGTGACAAACAACGATAACACAGTGACAGTAAAGGGACCAAAAGGTGAACTAACTCGTGCATTTCACCCTGATATGGAAATTAAAATTGAGGACAACGTCTTAACTGTAAGCCGTCCGTCTGAAAATAAAGAACACCGTGCATTACATGGTACAACACGTAGCTTAATTGCAAACATGGTTGAAGGTGTATCTAAAGGTTTCGAAAGAGGTTTAGAACTAATCGGTGTCGGTTACCGTGCAGCTAAATCTGGAAACAAACTTGTTCTTAACGTTGGATACTCTCACCCAGTTGAAATCGTTCCTGAGGCTGGAGTTGAAGTAGAAGTTCCATCTCAAACGAAAGTAATCGTTAAAGGTATCGATAAAGAGCGTGTAGGAGCTCTAGCTTCTAACATCCGCGCTGTCCGTGCTCCAGAGCCTTACAAAGGTAAAGGAATTCGTTACGAAGGTGAATTCGTTCGCCGTAAAGAAGGAAAAACTGGTAAGTAAGATCGCTTAATGTGAAGAAAGGAGTGACTCGGATGATTACGAAAACTAGCAAAAACGCTACTCGTCTTAAAAGACACGCTCGTGTTCGTGCGAAACTTTCAGGTACTGCTGAAAGACCTCGCCTTAACGTTTTCCGTTCTAACAAGAACATCTACGCTCAAGTAATTGATGATGTTAACGGTGTAACACTTGTAAGTGCTTCTACTCTTGATAAAGAGTTAAAGATCGAGAATAGTTCTGACGCTGCAGCTGCTACTAAAGTTGGCGAACTTGTTGCAAAACGTGCTGTTGAAAAAGGCATCTCTAACGTGGTATTTGACCGCGGAGGATACTTATATCATGGACGTGTAAAAGCTCTAGCTGAAGCTGCTCGTGAGGCTGGACTTAAATTTTAATAAAAGAAGGAGGGACACATCCGAATGAGTCGTATTGACCCAAGCAAATTAGAGTTAGAAGAACGCTTAGTTACGGTTAACCGGGTAGCGAAAGTTGTTAAAGGTGGACGTCGTTTCCGTTTTGCAGCTTTAGTTGTTGTCGGTGACAAAAACGGTCATGTAGGATTCGGTACTGGTAAAGCACAAGAAGTACCAGAAGCGATCCGCAAAGCTGTTGAAGACGCGAAAAAGAATTTAATTGAAGTACCAATGGTTGGAACTACAATTCCACATGAAATCATCGGTCGATTCGGTGCAGGAAACGTTCTATTGAAGCCTGCTTCAGAAGGTACAGGAGTTATCGCTGGAGGCCCAGTTCGTGCGGTACTTGAGCTTGCTGGTCTAGCTGATATCCTTTCTAAATCTCTAGGTTCTAATACACCGATCAACATGATCCGCGCAACACTTCAAGGTTTAAGTGAACTTAAACGTGCTGAAGATGTAGCGAAGCTTCGTGGAAAATCTGTAGAAGACCTGTTAGGATAAGGAGGGAACAATAATGGCAAATAAATTAGAAATTACCCTCAAACGCAGTGTAATCGGTCGCCCAGAAGATCAGCGTGTCACTGTTCGTACTCTTGGTCTAAAGAAAACAAACCAAACAGTCGTACATGAAGACAATGCAGCGATCCGCGGCATGATTAACAAGGTGTCTCATTTAGTTTCTGTTAAAGAACAATAAAACATTTTTAATCGATAAGGAGGTGCCCAAATGAAACTTCATGAATTGAAGCCTTCAGAAGGTTCACGTAAAGTACGCAACCGTGTTGGTCGTGGTATTGGATCAGGTAACGGTAAAACTTCTGGTAAAGGTCATAAAGGTCAAAACGCTCGTTCTGGCGGCGGTGTACGCCCTGGATTCGAAGGTGGTCAAATGCCTTTATTCCAACGCCTTCCAAAACGTGGTTTTACAAACATCAACCGTAAAGATTACGCGGTAATCAACTTAGACAGATTAAACAGTTTTGACGAAGGAACGGAAGTCACTCCTGAACTTCTTCTAGAGACTGGTGCAATAAGCAAGTTAAAAGCAGGAGTAAAAATTCTTGGCAACGGTAAATTAGAAAAAAAATTAACTGTAAAAGCCAATAAATTCTCTGCTTCTGCTAAAGAAGCGATTGAAGCTGCTGGCGGTACAGCCGAGGTGATCTAACTTGTTTAAGACAATCTCCAATTTTATGCGCGTGAAAGATATACGGAATAAGATTATATTTACACTTTTAATGTTAGTCGTCTTTCGTATAGGTGCTTTCATCCCTGTGCCTAATGTGAACGCCGAAGTTCTCCAGGCACAGGATCAAATGAGTGTTTTCGGAATCCTCAACACGTTTGGGGGCGGGGCACTTTTCCAATTCTCCATTCTTGCAATGGGGATTATGCCGTATATCACTGCTTCGATCATCATCCAGCTCTTGCAGATGGATGTTGTTCCGAAGTTTACTGAGTGGTCAAAGCAAGGAGAGGTTGGCCGCCGAAAATTAGCACAATTCACAAGGTATTTTACAATTGTTCTAGGATTTATCCAGGCGTTAGGAATGTCATATGGATTTAACAATATGGCAGGAGGCATGCTGATTGAAAACCCAGGTGTTTCAACGTATCTCTTAATTGCGGTCGTACTCACTGCGGGAACAGCATTTTTAATGTGGCTGGGAGAGCAGATTACTGCTCACGGTGTTGGTAACGGTATTTCGATTATTATCTTTGCCGGTATCATCGCAGGTATCCCTCAAACATTAAAGCAAGTGTACGCTCAGCAATTTGTAGGTGGAGATGGACAGCTGTTCATGCAAATCCTGAAAATTGCCCTTATTGTGATTGCTATTCTTGTCATTGTTATCGGTGTTATTTACATTCAAATGGCAGTGAGAAAGATTGCGATTCAATATTCAAAAGGAACTGGCCGTGCACAAATGTCTGCTAGTCAAGCAACGCACCTTCCATTGAAAGTGAATCCAGCAGGGGTGATTCCAGTCATCTTTGCCGTTTCGTTCATTATTACTCCGCAGACGATCGCATCGTTCTTCGGAACAAATAATGTGACAACCTGGATAACTAACAACTTTGACTATACTAAGCCAATCGGTATGACGATTTATGTAGCACTGATTGTTGCTTTCACATATTTTTATGCCTTTGTCCAAGTAAACCCTGAACAAATGGCTGAAAATCTGCAAAAGCAGGGTGGCTATATCCCGGGAGTTCGTCCAGGGAAAATGACTCAAGATAGAATTACGAGCATTTTGTACCGACTCACGTTTGTGGGCGCCATTTTCTTAGCCGTGATTTCAATACTTCCTATCTTTTTCATTCAATTCGCTGGATTACCTTCCGCTGCACAAATTGGCGGCACAAGTCTTCTCATTGTTGTAGGTGTTGCACTTGAAACAATGAAACAGCTTGAAAGCCAATTAGTGAAACGAAACTACCGTGGATTTATGAAATAAAACAGAGGGCTGGGCTGCTGCCCAACCTCTCTAAGTAAGGAAGGGGAAATCCGAAATGAACTTAGTCTTAATGGGGCTTCCGGGTGCTGGTAAAGGCACTCAGGCAGAACGAATTGTTGATGATTATGGGATCCCTCATATCTCAACAGGAGATATGTTCCGTGCTGCTATGAAAGAGGAGACACAACTTGGACTCGAAGCAAAATCCTTTATCGATAAAGGAGAGCTTGTTCCTGATGAGGTCACAATCGGTATTGTTAGAGAAAGACTTGGCAAGAATGATTGTGAACAAGGTTTTCTTCTGGACGGATTTCCGCGAACTGTCGCTCAGGCTGAAGCTTTAGAAGACATTCTAAAGGACCTTGGCAGAACGATTGATTATGTCATTAATATTAAAGTCGATAAAGATGCTTTGATGGAGCGTCTGACTGGCCGAAGAATTTGCAAAGATTGCGGAGCAACATATCATTTAGTATTCAATCCACCTGCGAAAGAAAATGTTTGTGACAAGTGTGGAGGCGAGCTTTATCAACGTGCAGATGATAATGCAGAAACCGTTTCGACAAGACTTGAAGTGAACTTAAAGCAGACTGAACCTTTACTGAATTTCTATTCAGAAAAAGGATATCTTGCAAACATTGATGGTGCGAAGCACATTAACGATGTTTACGCTGATATTAAGGACCTGCTTGGGGGATTAAATAAATGATTATCTGTAAAACTCCTCGCGAGCTTGAGATTATGAGAGAAGCTGGACGCATTGTCGCACTGACTCATGAAGAGCTGAAGAAACACATAAAACCAGGTATTTCGACAAAAGAATTGGATCAAATTGCCGAACGTTTTATTACAAAGCAGGGTGCAATCCCATCTTTTAAAGGGTATAATGGTTTTCGCGGGAGCATTTGCGTTTCGGTGAATGAAGAACTCGTTCACGGTATTCCTGGTAAACGGGTTTTACGTGATGGAGACATCATTAGTATCGATATCGGCGCAAAGTTAAATGGCTATCATGGTGACTCTGCTTGGACTTATCCAGTTGGGGTAATCAGTGATGAGGACCGCAAACTACTGGAAGTCACAGAGGAATCTCTATATAAGGGCTTACAGGAAGCAAAGCCAGGTGAACGTCTGTCAAACATTTCCCATGCCATACAAACGTATGTTGAAGATGAGAATTTCTCAGTTGTTAGAGAATATGTTGGACATGGGGTCGGACAGGATCTTCATGAGGACCCTCAAATTCCTCATTATGGTCCGCCGAACAAAGGCCCACGGCTCAAACCTGGAATGGTGTTGGCCATCGAACCGATGGTGAACGCAGGCAGCCGATATGTGAAAACACTGGCTGATAACTGGACGGTTGTAACGGTTGATGGGAAAAAGTGTGCTCACTTTGAGCATACGATTGCGATTACAGATACAGGTTTTGATATACTGACTAAGATTTAGGTCTTCACTGAAGCCTTTCAGGCCCAAATCGGGCAGGTTGTCTGTATAGTCCAAGGAAAGAACAAGATCAGTATACAGTTGTCATCGGCGTGTTCGATGGCTGCCATGTACTAATCGCAGACGGAGAAAAGCGTAAATTCATTCTCCTAAGAAAAAATATCAATCATTTAACCTTTTATGATTGCGTATCTCCGGAAGTTCAGAACAGTATATTCAAAACAGGTCGGGTGATAGATGGACAATTGAGAACATCTCATTTGGACATTTATCAGAGAGCAAGTTACTGATTTGAAGAAGGGAGAACACTTGAATGGCGAAAGACGATGTAATTGAAGTGGAAGGTACTGTAGCAGAAACTTTGCCAAATGCAATGTTCAAAGTTGAACTAGAGAATGGTCATACAGTTTTGGCTCATGTATCAGGAAAAATCCGTATGCACTTCATTCGCATTTTACCTGGAGACAAAGTTACGGTAGAATTATCTCCATATGACTTAACTCGTGGTAGAATTACGTACCGTTACAAATAAAGCAACTCCGGAAGAAGGAGGTTGGAAACACATGAAAGTGAGACCATCTGTTAAACCTATCTGTGAAAAATGTAAAGTGATTCGCAGAAAAGGAAAAGTAATGGTGATCTGTGAAAACCCAAAACATAAACAAAAACAAGGCTAATAACAAGGAGGTGCCCAAATCATGGCTCGTATTGCTGGTGTAGATATTCCACGTGATAAGCGTGTTGTCATTTCTTTAACATATGTTTTTGGAATTGGTCGTACGACGGCTCAACAAGTCCTTAAAGAAGCAGGTGTTTCTGAAGACACTCGCGTTCGCGATCTAACTGAAGACGAACTAGGTAAAATCCGTGATATCATTGACAAACTTAAAGTAGAAGGTGACCTTCGTCGTGAAGTTTCACTTAACATTAAGCGTCTAATTGAAATCGGAAGCTACCGCGGAATCCGTCATCGTAGAGGACTTCCTGTTCGTGGACAAAACACAAAAAACAACGCGCGCACTCGTAAAGGTCCGCGTCGTACTGTAGCTAACAAGAAAAAATAAGTAAAGGAGGTAGTTAAAGAATGGCTGCTGCTCGTAAACAAAATACGCGTAAACGTCGCGTGAAAAAGAATATTGAAGCTGGAATCGCTCATATCCGTTCCACTTTCAACAACACGATTGTAACGATTACTGATGTTCATGGAAACGCAATTTCTTGGTCAAGTGCTGGTGCATTAGGATTCAGAGGTTCTCGTAAATCTACTCCTTTCGCTGCACAAATGGCTGCTGAAACTGCTGCTAAAGGTTCTATCGAACATGGTCTTAAAACACTTGAAGTAACTGTTAAAGGTCCTGGTTCTGGTCGTGAAGCTGCAATTCGTGCGCTTCAAGCTGCAGGTCTTGAAGTTACTGCAATCAGAGACGTAACTCCAGTTCCTCATAACGGATGCCGTCCACCAAAACGTCGCCGCGTGTAATTTGTTTGTATAGATTTTGTGTCCCTGTCAATAATGGGTTATGATACAGTTATTTATGAGACGAATACACGACTCGTTGCCTGAGCACATACGGGACTAAACAATGAGGAATTTCGGATGGAATCTCATATGATTCTATTCGAGGTTTCGACGTTTTGAAGGAGGGTTTTATTAGATGATCGAAATTGAAAAACCAAAAATCGAAACGGTTGAAATCAGCGACGATGCCAAGTATGGCAAGTTTGTCGTAGAGCCACTTGAGCGTGGATATGGTACCACTTTAGGGAACTCCCTTCGTCGTATCCTTTTATCCTCACTTCCTGGTGCAGCTGTAACATCGATCCAGATAGATGGTGTCTTACACGAATTCTCAACGATCGAAGGCGTGGTTGAAGATGTTACAACGATTATCTTAAACATTAAAAAGCTTGCACTCAAAATCTACTCTGAAGAAGAGAAGACGCTTGAAATTGATGTACAAGATGAAGGAACTGTAACAGCTGCTGATATTACACACGACAGCGATATTGAAATCTTAAATCCAGATCTTCACATCGCAACTCTTGGCAAAAATGCGAGCTTCCGTGTTCGTTTGACTGCACAAAGAGGTCGCGGGTATAATCCTGCTGATGCAAACAAAAGAGACGATCAGCCTATCGGCGTGATTCCGATCGACTCAATCTATACACCTGTATCTCGTGTAACTTATCAAGTGGAGAACACCCGTGTTGGGCAAATCACAAACTATGATAAATTAACACTAGATGTATGGACTGATGGAAGCACAGGACCGAAAGAAGCGATCGCTCTAGGTTCTAAGATTTTAACTGAACACCTAAATATTTTCGTTGGGTTAACTGACGAAGCTCAGCATGCAGAAATCATGGTTGAAAAAGAAGAAGACCAAAAAGAAAAAGTGCTTGAAATGACAATTGAAGAGCTTGATCTTTCTGTTCGTTCTTACAACTGTTTGAAGCGTGCGGGTATTAACACTGTTCAAGAGCTTGCTAACAAGACAGAAGAGGATATGATGAAAGTTCGTAACCTTGGACGTAAATCTCTTGAAGAAGTGAAAGCGAAACTAGAAGAACTTGGACTGGGTCTTCGTAAAGACGATTGACTAGTTTCATTGTGAACTAGGATTTTCGTGTGTTTTTTATTCATACAGCATCTCTAATTAAGGAGGGGACATCACATGGCATACAGAAAGCTAGGACGCACTAGTGCACAACGTAAAGCAATGCTTCGTGACCTAACGACTGATTTGATCATCAACGAACGCATCGAAACAACTGAAACACGTGCGAAAGAACTTCGCTCTGTAGTTGAAAAAATGATCACTCTTGGCAAACGCGGAGATCTTCATGCTCGCCGTCAAGCTGCAGCTTACATTCGTAACGAAGTAGCTAACGCTGAAACAAACCAAGATGCACTTCAAAAATTATTCGCTGACGTTGCAACTCGCTACGAAGATCGCCAAGGTGGATACACTCGTATCATGAAGCTTGGACCTCGTCGCGGCGATGGCGCACCAATGGCTGTCATTGAATTAGTTTAATCACATATCGTGTATCTAAGAAAGGGCGGGACAGTTCATAACTGGATCTATGCCCTTTTTTAGATACTACGGCTTTTTAGCAATAGGCAAAGTAGAGGTTGAGCTGAGAGGAGGTCCGGTAGAGATGGAGAAGACATTAATTGACGTAAAAGACATTGTATTTCGTTATCACAAAGATGCGGACAAGCCCGCTTTAGACCAAGTGTCATTGCATGTGAATCAAAATGAATGGCTTGCCATTGTTGGCCACAACGGTTCAGGTAAATCCACACTTGCCCGTGTACTGAATGGGCTCATTTTACCGGATGCAGGAACGGTCAAGGTTGGTGAGATTGAGCTGAAAGAAGAAAGTGTTTGGGATATTCGCAAAAAGGTCGGCATGGTCTTTCAAAACCCAGACAACCAATTTGTTGGCTCGACGGTTCGTGATGATGTGGCTTTTGGTTTAGAAAATAACGGGGTTGAGCGGGAATTGATGATAGAGCGTGTAGATTGGGCTGTCAAACAGGTCAATATGCAGGAGTTTCTTGATCAAGAGCCGCACCATCTATCAGGCGGGCAAAAGCAGAGAGTAGCAATCGCAGGTGTACTTGCCGCAAGCCCTGACATCATGATCTTGGATGAAGCAACATCAATGCTTGATCCGATTGGCCGTGAAGAAGTGTTAGAAACCGTCAGACTGCTGAAGGAACAAGGAACGGTCACGGTCATTTCCATCACACATGATTTAGACGAAGCTGCGAAGGCAGACCGCGTTATTGTGATGAATGGCGGGAAGAAATTTGCCGAGGGAACACCAGAGGAAGTATTTGAACTAGATGAACAGCTGGTTCAGATTGGACTTGATCTGCCATTTTCCTACCGGTTGAGTAAGCAATTGAAGCAGCAAGGTGTGCCGCTTGCAAATGCCCATTTGACACAAGAAGGATTGGTGAAAGAGCTATGGACATTACGATCAAAGAATTAGAGCATCGTTATCAAATGAAAACGCCGTTTGAGCGTCTCGCTTTGTATGATGTCAATGCTTCCATCAAAGAAGGCAGCTATGTTGCTGTCATCGGTCATACGGGTTCCGGCAAGTCGACATTGCTGCAACATTTAAATGGACTGCTCAAACCAACAAAGGGGAGCATTGCGCTTGGAGATACGGTCTTACAAGCCAATAAAAAGCAGAAGGAACTGAAATCTCTTCGAAAAAAAGTAGGTATCGTGTTTCAATTTCCTGAACATCAGCTCTTTGAGGAGACCATTCTGAAGGATATCTGCTTTGGTCCGATGAATTTCGGCGTTCCAAAAGAAAAGGCAGAAGCTAAGGCTAAAGAAATGCTGAAGCTTGTAGGCCTTCCTGAATCCTTGTTATCTCGATCACCCTTTGAATTAAGCGGTGGTCAAATGAGACGTGTGGCGATTGCAGGTGTTCTAGCAATGGAGCCAGAAGTGCTTGTGCTTGATGAGCCGACTGCGGGATTAGATCCACGCGGACGTAAAGAAATCATGGACATGTTTTATGAGCTTCATCAAAAAGCCAACCTGACGACGATCCTTGTGACACACAGTATGGAAGATGCCGCTCATTATGCGGATCAAATGATTGTGATGCACAAAGGAACAGTAAAGGCGACAGGTACGCCGAGGGAGCTATTTGCCAATCGTACCGACATGTCTTCTTTCGGACTGGACCTCCCGGAAACGATCAAATTCCAGCAGGCTGTCGAAGAAAAGCTGGGGATGACGTTTCCAAGACCGCTTCTGACCATGGATGAAATGGCAGAAGCCTTAACAGCTTTATATCAGGAGGACACGACATCATGATGGATAGTATGATTATCGGCAAATATGTGCCAGGTACATCCTTTGTCCATCGTCTTGATCCAAGGACAAAGCTGTTATCAATTTTCTTTTTTGTCTTTATTGTCTTTTTTGCGAATAACTACATCACTTACGGGCTTTTAGGGGTCTTTACGATCCTTGTGGTGATGGTGTCTCAGGTGCCGCTGTACTTTATTCTCAAAGGAATGAAACCCATCCTGTGGATTGTTCTGTTTACCTTTATCCTGCATATCTTCATGACAAAGGATGGCGCTTTGCTCTTTCACTTTGGTTTTCTGAATATTTATGAAGAAGGTCTAAAACAGGGGATTTTCATTTCACTCCGTTTTGTCTATCTCATCATGATGACAACACTTCTGACGTTGACCACAACGCCTATTGAAGTGACAGACGGTATGGAGAAGCTGCTGCATCCTTTCCGTAAAATCAAGCTACCTGTTCATGAACTTGCTCTTATGATGTCTATCTCTCTTCGATTTATTCCGACTTTACTCGAAGAAACAGACAAAATCATGAAAGCCCAAATGGCAAGAGGTGTTGATTTTACAAGCGGACCCGTGAAAGATCGTTTGAAAGCGATTGTTCCATTGCTTGTCCCGCTTTTCGTCAGTGCGTTTAAGCGTGCGGAGGAATTGGCGACCGCTATGGAAGCGAGAGGCTACCGCGGGGGAGAAGGGCGCACGAAATACCGTCAGCTTGTCTGGGGCATGAAAGACACGTTCACGCTGCTTCTATTCAGCCTGTTAACAGCACTCCTTGTGCTGCTTAGAAATTAGGTGATGCCTAGATGAAAGTAAAATGTACCGTATCATACGATGGGACACATTTTAAAGGGTATCAAGTGCAACCAGGACAGCGTACTGTACAAACGGAGATTGAATCTGCCCTTGCTAGAATGCATAAACAAGACGAACTGATTCCGATTGTGGCTTCCGGCCGGACAGACAGTGGCGTTCACGCAAAGGGGCAGGTCATCCATTTTGACACCCCGCTTGCCATCCCGATGGAAAGATGGCCTTTTGCCCTCAACAGCTTGCTGCCAGATGACATTCGTGTTCTAAAGGCTGAAGAAGTGGATGAATCGTTTCATGCACGTTTTAGTGTCGTTTCGAAGGAGTACCGTTATAAGGTCTCAACGGAAACGCACCAAAATGTGTTCACGAGACAGTATGCCTGTCATTATCCTTACCGGCTTGATGCAGACAAAATGAGAGAAGCTGCTGGGCACCTGATTGGCACACACGATTTCACAAGCTTTTGTGCGTCCAATACAGAGGTTCAGGACAAGGTGAGGGAGATTTATGCCCTTGAGTGGAAAAACGTCTCAGACGGGCTTGAAATGCGTGTGAGAGGGAATGGCTTTTTATACAACATGGTGCGAATTATAGCCGGCACGTTACTTGAAATTGGTTCTGGTAAATTTCACCCTGAGGAGATAAAAGCCATGCTTGCCGCCCGAAATCGCGAAGCGGCAGGCAAGACTGCGCCCAGTCACGGACTGTATTTATGGGAAGTTTTCTATGACAACTAAACCAGGTGTAACATGTTCTTGACACAGGAAGCAGAAAGTTATAAGATATCATATGGTATGTATTTCAACCCCACAAATAAGCCCCGGAAGACTTATCTGTGTTTTGAAATAGAACGTAGCATTTGATTCAGGAAAATTCATTGATTTATTTAGGAGGGAAACTCATGCGTACAACACCAATGGCGAACGCAAGCACAATTGAGCGCAAATGGCTAGTGGTTGATGCGGCAGGCAAGACTCTAGGTCGTCTTTCTACTGAAGTAGCATCACTTTTGCGCGGTAAGCACAAACCAACTTATACACCACACGTTGACACAGGTGATCACGTGATCATCATCAATGCTGAGAAAATCGAATTAACTGGTAAGAAATTGACGGACAAAATTTACTACCGTCATACGATGCACCCAGGTGGTTTGAAACAAAGAACTGCTCTTGAGATGCGTACAAACTACCCTGAAAAAATGTTGGAGCTTGCTATCAAAGGTATGCTTCCAAAGGGTCCACTAGGTCGTCAAATGTTCAAAAAATTAAATGTGTACCGTGGTTCTGAGCATCCACATCAAGCACAACAACCTGAAGTTTACGAACTTCGCGGTTAATTATAAGGGAGGTTAACAATTTGGCACAGGTTCAATATTACGGTACAGGTCGTCGTAAAAGTTCTGTAGCGCGCGTTCGCTTAGTTCCAGGTGAAGGCCGTATCGTCGTTAATAATCGTGAAATTACTGAATACATTCCATTCGCTGCTTTAATCGAAGACGTGAAACAGCCTTTGAACATCACAGAAACAGCTAACAGCTACGATGTTCTTGTAAATGTTCACGGTGGTGGATTCTCTGGTCAAGCTGGAGCAATTCGTCACGGTATCTCTCGTGCTCTTCTAGAAGTAGATCCTGAGTACCGTACACCACTTAAACGTGCTGGACTTCTTACTCGTGACTCTCGTATGAAAGAGCGTAAGAAATACGGTCTTAAAGGCGCACGTCGCGCACCTCAGTTCTCAAAACGTTAATCAATTTTATATTGTATGGACGTTTTACAAGGGTTTGTACAGGCAAACCCTATATGAAAAGCATCAGCATCTTGCTGGTGCTTTTTTATTTGTGTTTTTTTCTGTCTGGAAACATATAAAATAGGATCATAGTCAGGTTTCTGTTTAAAAAATGATGTTAAAGGGGGATGGCATTTATGAATCTAATAACAGAAAGATGTCTCATTCGACCGTTTATTGAGGATGATTGGCAGGATGTCTATGCATATACATCTGATCTAGCGGTGATGAAGTATATGCCAGAAGGTGTTTTTTCTAAAGAAGAGGCGCAGGAATTTGTCAAAAACAATCGTCTTGAGACGGGCAAGAATTTTGCTGTTCTATTAAAAGAAGATCATACATGCATCGGGCATATCGTGTTTCATCCTTACTTTGGTGAGCACACATATGAAATTGGCTGGGTCTTCAATTCTGCATATCAAAACAAAGGCTATGCATCAGAAGCTGCATTTGCTGTCCTACATCATGGTTTTCACACAATGAATTTACATCGAATCATTGCCACTTGTCAGCCTGAAAATGTGCCGTCATGGAGAGTGATGGAGAAAATGGGGATGAGAAGAGAGGGATATTTTAAAAAATGTATACCACAAGGAAATGAGTGGTGGGATGAGTTTTATTATGCCATCTTACGAGAGGAATGGAAAACTTGATAAGTTTTCATGATATGAAGTAATTCGTCATTCCAAATATCCCTTGGCTTTCTCTATTGATATAATCAGGTCAAATAAGCAGAAGAGGGGCGCGGGCATGAGGATCTTTGATGCACATTTTCATATCATTGATTTTGATTTTCCCATTCAAGAAAACCAAGGGTATACACCGCCGAGTTATGTGGTGAATGATTATAGGAGAGAGACGGCTGATTTAGGGATTGTAGGTGGAGCGATTGTGTCAGGCTCATTTCAGGGTTTTGATCAAGGCTATTTGTTGAAAGCACTAGATGAAATGGGACCGGCTTTTTGCGGTGTGACACAATTACCTTTTACAGCAACTGATGATGAAATTGTTCATTTGGATCAACATGGGGTGAAGGCTTTACGTTTTAATGTGAAGCGGGGCGGTTCGGAGGATATTTCGAAGCTCGATTATTTTGCGAGAAGGGTGTATGAGCTGGCTGGGTGGCATAGTGAGATTTACATAGACGCTAAGTATCTCCCTGACATCTCATCAACGCTTGAACAGCTGCCGGCCGTTTCCATTGATCATCTAGGCTTATCTGAAGAAGGTTTGCCGCATTTGCTCAAGCTGGTTGAAAAAGGGGTTCGAGTGAAAGCAACAGGTTTTGGACGCGTTGATTTAAACGTGGAACATGCGTTGACATCAATTTATCAAACGAATCCTGATGCACTGATGTTTGGTACAGACCTTCCATCTACAAGAGCGAAACGTCCATTTGAATACGGTGATATTGAATTGATTCAACAGATGTTTGATGAGGAAGCAGCGGATAAAATTTTATATAAGAACGCGATCAATTGGTATTTTGGCAAATGAATAAAGGCTTCCATTCCGTGATAGGAGGGGTGTTCATTGAATCTGAATCAATTGACATTTAGAGAAGCCGTCCAAGGAGACCTCGACAACATCGTTTTGATGCTTTCAGATGACAAATTAGGCCAAAAGAGAGAACGCTACTCTCGTCCATTATTAGAAAGCTACCTCAATGCCTTTCATTCGATCGAAGCGGATCCCAATATTGAATTAATCGTCGCTTGTGATCGGGAAGAGGTAGTCGGTGTTCTCCAATTAACAATGACTCCATTTCTAACGTATGAAGGAGGATGGCGAGCTTCAATAGAAGGAGTTCGTACAGCCTCGACTCATAGAGGAAGAGGAATTGGCACATTGTTGATCAAACGGGCTATTCAACGCGCAAGTGACCGCGGCTGTCATATGATTCAGCTGACAACAGACAAACAGAGGCCAGAAGCACGCCGCTTTTACGAAAAGTTAGGATTTGAAGCTACGCATGATGGGATGAAGCTGCAACTGCCTCATGAATAAAATCATCAAACGGAGGGGATTCACAAATCCCTTCTTTTTTGTGTCTTTATTTCAAATATTTGTTATATTGAAGATGAGAATCTAAAGTGGTTGGGAAAGGAGAAACATTTGAAGAAAACAAAAGAGGATCTTTTGACATTTGTCACGAAAAACAAAAAGGACGTATCAGTAACAATTATTGAAAATGAAGATGTGGTATTAGATTGGAATGGTGATCAAAAAACACCACTTGCAAGTACGATGAAATTAATGGTTTTGTTTCATTTTGTTAAAGCTGTATCCAGCGGTGACATCAAGCTAGATGAAAAAGTGGCATTGTCTGATATAGAGCGGTTTTATATTGATAGAACCGATGGCGGTGCTCACACATACTGGCTGGAGGTCAACGATTTTTCTGAGCATGCAACTTTATTAGATGTTGCCAAAGGAATGATGCAATTTAGTTCGAATGCTTGTACTGATTATTTGATTGACTTGCTCGACTTAAAAAAGATCAATGATCAGATGAAACAAGCAGGTCTTACAGAACATGATGAACTCATGCCGCTGACACCCAAGGTGTTGTGGCCAGCCTATGTATCTGATTATGAGCAGGATGCATTAAAGCAAATAAGCGATGTAACTGATGAACAATACAAATCTCTGATGATTGAGATTTTTCATATCATGAAAAATGACCCGGAGCATAAAAAGGCGTTAGAAGAAAAATTGATGAAAAAGAACTTGTTAAGCTTGCGTATTCAATCTTTACTGACGCAAAAGATGACAAGGTCTACAACGAATCAATATGCACATTTTATGAAACGTCTACAGGATGAGCTGTTAACAACAGAAGAAAAGCGTCTTTTTAGCCAAATTGTGTTGGGAGAAACATTGAAGACGGAAACAGATCAATATATTTGGTATAAAGGGGGATCGACGTTGTTTGTTGTCACTGCTGCTTTATATCGAAAAACGGATACATCAACTATATCGATTTCTCTATTCATCAATGACCTGAAAGCGGAGAATTCTCACTGGATGGGGGAAGTGTTCGATGAATTTATACTTACCGTAGTAGCAGATCAAAACTTTCGACAACGATTGATTCAAGCTTTTACTACATAATTATCAAAAAACAGAGGGTGACGCCCCTCTGTTTTTATTATTTCTTGATGGGAAAAGCTTTGTATACATCTTGACGTTTATCTTTTGACTTCACAACTCCATCAACCAGTTCCTTTTGCCAAAGCGCTGTATCGTCTTTGTACACTTTAAAAGAGTGAGGCAGCTTTTTTTCTAGCTGTTTTCTTTTAAACGTGACGGATGGCTCGTCTTTAGCGTTCATCTTGAGTGTCACTTGCTCCACGTTATCGATAAGAATAAAAAGTGCCAATGCATTATATAAGTAGTTTTTTTCAATGGTATCCTTCTTATCAAACCAAAATGAATCAAACTGTTCTTCTGTATCATTGGTATTTTCTTTCACGCCGTATGTCACTTTTAGCGCTTTTTCATCTACGATTTCATACTCGCGAATCACGTTACCTGGAAGATCTGATAAAATAGCGCCGACTGCTCCATTGTCTCCAATATAAGAATTTTTGTGCTTAGAAAGCTGTTTTAAGGAAATGTCTTCTATTCCTTTCATGTCGCTTTCTTTCTCACTGGCTTGACTACTGCAAGCGGATAGAATGACTGTCATTAGTAGTAGGATATACATCCACTTTTTCATTTACTTTGCCCCTTTATCTTTTTTCTATATAAAAATTCATTTTATCATAAGGTCCCATTTCCACCACTTATTTCATGATTTCCATTTACTGAACTGCATGTTTTGTTCAAACCAACGAACAATACAAAGAAAAAAGGAGTTCAGTCCATGGCAGAAGTTCTTTCATTTTATCAATTAAAAACAAAACGAGATGTCACGCTTGAAAAGAAGCTGTTGCGTACATTGTCTCTTCAACAGGTGACGGTCGCTTCCGAGAAATTCACGAGGAAGCTGTTCCCATTCGCAGATGATCCAGCTGGGATTATGAGTGATGGCTGTATTGATTTCGCCATTGAGGCTTTTTTAGCAGGTGGGAGATACGGTGAGTCGAGTAAGTATGGTGAATCCCTCGATGATATAAAAAAGCGGTCAGTTCATGAAGAAGATGAGCTGGTTGAGGAGCTAGCAGGGTGTTTGCAATCGTGGGGGAATATGTTCCGAATGGAGCGTAAGATGTCGTGTCTGTATCCATTTGCGAAGGAATTCTTAAGTAAGTGGTGGCAGGAAGGCTTTCGGGAATCAGAAAAAAGGCATAAGCTTCGCCTGCACTAAGCATATTTCCAGCCCTTGTCCCATATCTATAAAATAATGGTGTATGGGAGGGACAGGGATGAAAAGAAAGCTGAAATGGACAGGGTTTTTAATCGGGTTTATTGTCCTCTTATTCTTATTCAGATTTCAGTTTCTAAATGATGATTCGTGGAAATCGTGGAACTTGCCTTTGAGCGGCAAGATCATCTATTTAGATCCGGGTCACGGCGGTCCAGATGGCGGTGCTGTTGGCGGCGAGTTGCTCGAAAAAGAGATTGCACTGGATGTGTCCATGAAGATAAGAGACTATTTGCAGGAGCAGGGAGCACTTGTTCTCATGACCCGGGAAGATGACTCTGATTTATCATCAAAGAATACAAAGGGTTATGCCCGAAAGAAAGCGGAGGATTTGAGAAACCGTGTGAAAGTCATCAATGAATCTGAAGCGGATCTCTATTTAAGCATTCATTTAAATGCGATTCCATCGAACAAATGGAGCGGGGCACAGACGTTCTTTTACGGAAAGTATGAAGAGAATGAAAAAGCAGCGAAGTTCATTCAAGATGAATTGCGCAACAACCTTGAAAACACAGATCGCAAGGCGAAGCGAATCAACGGGATTTATTTAATGCAAAATGTCACGAAGCCAGGAGCGCTTGTCGAAATCGGATTTTTATCGAATCCAAAAGAGGCTGGTCAGCTGGCAACTCCTAAATATCAGGATCAAATTGCTGCTTCGATTTATAAAGGCATTCTCAGATATTTAACAGAGCAAAAAGAGCCGCCTGAATAAGGGGCTTTTTCCTGTTTATCGCAGGCAAAGAGGACAGACATTGTAAGGATATGTATGATATACTTGGATTGTAAACGAATTCAATAAAGGGTGAGGTTCTGCTATGATCGGACAAGATGATGTGAGAAAACTAGTTGGGAAGATGGACGAACCTTTCCTTCATATACCGCTTGGTGAGCTGGATGCCATCAAGGAAATCAGCCTAAAGCCTGAAAAAGAGCATGTGAGCTTAAAAGTGGCGATTGCCAAAACAGGCACTGCTGAGCAGATGAAGCTGCAGCAAGACATCGTACAAGCTTTAAAAGCAGCCGGCGCGAACACTGTAGGACTTCGTTTTGAAGAACTGCCTCAAGAAACGCTTGAAAAGTTTATGCCGTCACAGGATGAGGAAGAAAATTTGCTCAACTCTAAAAATCCGCCTGTGTTCTTAGCGATTGCGAGTGGAAAAGGCGGAGTTGGGAAATCAACTGTTTCCGTTAACCTGGCTGTGGCACTGGCTCGTCTAGGGAAAAAAGTGGGACTAATCGATGCTGATATTTACGGCTTTAGCGTACCGGATATGATGGGAATCACCGTCAGACCGACAGTTAAAGGGGAAAAAATTATTCCTGTGGAACGCTTTGGCGTCAAAGTGATTTCAATGGGCTTTTTTGTTGAAGAAAACGCACCGGTCATTTGGAGAGGACCGATGCTTGGTAAAATGCTAAATAACTTCTTCCACGAAGTAGAGTGGGGAGAATTAGATTACTTACTATTAGACCTTCCGCCTGGAACAGGTGATGTGGCACTTGATATTCATACGATGCTTCCGAGCTGTAAAGAAATCATTGTAACGACACCGCATCCAACAGCGGCTTTCGTTGCTGCTAGAGCAGGCGCAATGGCACTGCAAACAGATCACGAGGTGCTAGGGGTCGTTGAGAATATGAGTTACTATGAAAGCAAAAAAACAGGTGAGAAGGAATATGTCTTTGGAAAGGGCGGCGGGAACAAGCTGGCGGAGGAGCTGCGTGTATCAGTTCTTGGTCAAATCCCTTTAAGACAGCCTGATTGGAATGAGGACGATTTTGCACCTTCTGTCTATGATGCGAGTCATCCGACAGGGGAAGTGTATCAACACATTGCCAATAAAGTCATTGAACAATTAACAGTGAAAGCATAATGAAAGCCCGAGTGGACCTTGTGCCACTCGGGTGATGTTTAACTGCCGCTTCCTTGTGAACCGGAATCATTGCTGCTTTCAGAGACTGCTTTTTTTAGCTCATCTTCGAATTTCTTCTTGTAGAGAGGGCTGCTTAATGTTTCTGTGATGACTTTCTCTAAGTGCTTTCTGAACTCTTTGCTTTTGACCAGTTCACCGTATTTCTTTTCCATTTCAGGATCCTTGAGAATATCCATCATCATTTGTTGATAGTCAGGGTCCTTCATCAATTGTTTTAACATCTTTTCATGCTGTTGCTGCATGGATTTTGCGAAAGTCTCGGCAAATTTAGAATCCTCAAAGACCTTCTTCCAGAACTCTTTGCCTTTATCAGAAGTCAGTGTTTTCTCTATTGTTTTTTTCACAGTTTGTTCATCCATTACCAAAGCTTCATTCATTGCCTCGTCATTTAATAACTGTTGAATGGCCTTTTTACCGTCATCTGTTTTCAAAATATCGACGACCATTTTTTTCGTTTCGTCATAGTCCATATTAGATGAGGATTGGGTTTTGGGAGCACAAGCTGTTAGAGATAAAAGAAGAAAACAGCTCATTATACGCAAGATGCCTTTTGACATACTGTGGCTCCTTTCATTACATGTCTTACTTTTAATATGAATGTTTCACATGAATTTATACATAACAAAAATAGGGGTTGGGTCATTTCAATGAAAAGTCGGGATTTAGTTCGTTTTTTCTTCTCTGTGCTGGCTGTTGGAGCGGTCATTACAAGCGTGGTAGGTTTTGCGCTGGAGTGGGGGAAATATCAGAAGCTGTTTGTATCGTTTGAGATTTTAGAGATTGCGTCTGTGTTATTTTGGTTTATTGGTGTGGGGATGATCTTTAGTGTAATCAGTCAGATGGGGTTTGTTGTCTTTTTGACGGTGCACCGGTTTGCACTGGAGATTTTCAGGTCGCATTCTTTATGGAATACCATTCAGTTATTCCTTGTGATTTTCGTGCTGTTTGATTTAGCTTATTTGCGGTTTTTGTTTTTCGGGGAGAATGAATCATTTCTTCCATACTTGTGGCTGCCTGTTTTTATCGGTGTGTTTGCATTGATCGTGTCTTATTTTAAACAGCAGCAGTCCTCTAAGAAAACTTTTATTTCTGCAATGTTTCTCATGGTCGTCATCACGTCGTTAGAATGGTTTCCGGCGCTTAGAGTCAATGAAGAGGACTGGCTATATTTAATGCTATTTCCGCTATTAGGTTGTAATGCGTTTCAGTTATTAGCTATGCCGCGGTTTTCAAAAGCAAAAGCTACTTAACCTCAGTTGACTTTGTTTTTGTATTAGAGATAAGCTCGCCAACCGTGACGTTTCTTAAATTCTTGTCTTTTAAGTGTTTTAAAATGGCTGGTAAGGCTTGAGCGGTTTGGGTGGCTGAATCTGAGGCGTGAAGGAGAATAATGTCTCCGCTTTTCATTCGATCATTTACATTATGAACAATCTGGTCGACGCCCGGGTTCAGCCAATCTTGAGAATTGATGCTGTAATGGACAACGGTATAGCCATACTGTGTTGCAATTTTCAATACCGTTTCATTAAATTGCCCAGTTGGCGGTCTTAATAATTGAATGTCTTCCAGTCCAAGCTTTTGGAATGTATTTTGTGCACGGACAAGATCACGCTTAATTTCGTTTTCTTCAAGCTGGCTATAATTTTTATATGCATAGCCAAGGCTGCCAATTTGATGGCCGTCCTCTTTAATCCTTTTCACAATATCCGGGTGACGCTCAGCCCAAGAAGCAGACAGAAAGAAAGTGGCGTTCTTTATATCGTACTCTCGGAGGACATTTAAAATAGGAACAGCCTTCTCGTCTCCCCAGCCAATATTAAACGTAAGGGATGCATGTTTTGATGAGGTCTCTCCTTTATAAATCGCTCGGGGTCCTTGTTCTGTTTTAAATACAGACAGCGGCGGTGCCTTTTGTACATAAAAAAAGGTTGCAGCTGCAAGGGCTGCTACAAGAATAATGACTACTTGCTTCAGCCGTTTAATAGGCAACACATATAATCGACTCAATTCAAACACTCCTGCCTTGTCCAAGATTGTTACTTGATTGTATGCAGGACAAGGGTTTAAAATGCACGATAAAACTATTTTAAAAAAAGTTCTGAAAAGGCGTTGACCAACAGAATGTTTTCGTGATATATTATTAATCGTCGCTGACACACAGTGACAAACACAAACGCTTCGGGAAATAAACTTGAAAAAAGTTGTTGACATAAGATGAAGCGAAATGTTATATTATTAAAGCCGCTAAGAACGGCGAAGATGATCTTTGAAAACTAAACAAGACAAAACGTACCTGTTAATTCGAGTTTTTATAAAAAAATCCTATGATACATCATAGGTAGTCAGTCAAAC
>NZ_JBQEPF010000019.1:0-55756 GCF_052045575.1 Bacillus sp. 22190
CACGAGATTCAGGTTCCTGTCAAACCAACGGATCTCGCCTATATGATTTACACATCTGGAACGACTGGACAGCCGAAGGGTGTCATGGTCGAGCACCAGTCTCTTGTCAATCTTGCTTTTTGGCACAATGATGCCTTCCAGGTGACGAAACAAGACCGAACCGCCAAATATGCCGGCTTTGGCTTTGATGCCTCCATTTGGGAGATGTTCCCGACGTGGATCGCCGGCGCAGAGCTCCATATCATCGACGAAGCGATTCGCCTCGATATGATCAAGCTCAATTCGTATTTTAATCACGAAGGTATCACCATTGCGTTCCTGCCAACACAGCTATGTGAGCAGTTTATGTCGATGGACAATCATTCTCTCCGTTACTTACTGACAGGCGGGGACAAGCTGAAACAGGTGAAGCCCGTTCCATACAAACTCGTGAATAACTACGGCCCAACAGAAAATACGGTCGTGGCGACAAGCGGGATCATTGATCCAGATCAAGGCACGCTTCCTATCGGAACAGCGATTGCCAATACTCGTTTTTACATTATGGGTTCGTTATATGACCTCTCGCCGCAAGGCGTACCGGGTGAACTTGTGATTGCGGGGAAAGGACTGGCAAGAGGCTACTGGAATCTCCCAGAGGAAACGGACAAACGGTTTGTCCCAGATCCATTTTATCCAGGAGAGCGCATGTACCGTACAGGTGACTTGGTGAAATGGACAGAGGATGGCGAACTGATCTACCTCGGCAGAAAAGACCATCAAGTGAGCATCCGCGGATTCCGTATTGAGCTATCAGAAATTGAAGCGCAGCTCCTTGCGCTAAATGAAGTGAAAGAAGCCGTCGTGACAACGGTCAAAGACGCAAGTGATCAAGACGCTCTTGTCGCTTACGTCATTACAGATGCAGAAACGGCTGCGCTGAAAGAAAGCTTAAAGCGCATCTTGCCTGAATATATGGTGCCATCATGGATCATCAAGCTAGACCAACTGCCAATGACGGCAAATGGCAAAGTGGATCTCAAAGCACTGCCAGCACCTGATGTGGAAGCGAATCAAACAGCATACGAAGCCCCAAGAGATGAAGTGGAAGCACTGCTTTGCGGCATTTGGGAAGATGTACTTGGCGTCAGCCAAGTTGGTATTCACGACCACTTCTTCTTCCTTGGCGGAGATTCGATTAAAGGCATCCAAATGGCCAGCAGACTCACGCAAGAAGGCTGGAAGCTCGATATGAAGCAGCTGTTCCAATACCCAACGATTGCGGAGCTCCGCCCATATATCGAAGAAGCGGATCTTCTCACAGCTGATCAATCACCTGTCGAAGGAGAGGTTATTTTAACACCGATACAGCGCTGGTTCTTTGAACGGAACTTTGATCACCAGCACCACTGGAATCTCTCAATGATGCTTCATGCACCAAAGGGATTTGACTTGGCAGTCACAGAAAAAGTCCTGCAAAGACTGCTCTCACATCATGATGCACTGCGCATGGTGTTCAGACAGGAGCATGATGACATGCTGCAATACAATCAGCGGGAGCTGACAGAACCATTTTCAATTATTTCTTGTGATGTTTCAAAAGCGCAAGATGTGAAACAGGCGATTTCCACATATGCCAATGAGTATCAGCGTCAACTGAATCTTGAAAAAGGTCCGTTGATGAAAGTGATTTGTTTCCATACAGAAAACGGTGATCACTTACTCATGGTCACACATCATCTAGTGATTGACGGCGTTTCATGCCGGATTTTACTAGAAGACTTTATGTCTCTTTATCATCAGGCAGAAAAAGGAGAAACGATGGTTCTGCCGCTAAAAACGCACTCTTTCAAAGAATGGGCAGAAGCGGTTGAACGATACGCGCAGTCACAGCTGCTAAAAAACCAAAAGGAGTATTGGGCAGCGATTGAAAATAGACCGTTTACGACTTTACCTGTTGACCATGAAGTAAAAGAAAGAAAAGTCGCAGATACGAAAGCGGTCAAAATGCAGCTGACAGAAGCAGAAACCGAGCATCTGTTAACGAATATCCATCTTCCGTACACAACAGAAATGAATGACATTCTTCTATGTGCGCTCGGGCTGGCCGTTCAGGAATGGACAGGTCAATCTCATGTACATGTACAGCTTGAAGGTCATGGAAGAGAGGACATTTTATCAGGATTAGATATATCCCGCACAGTTGGCTGGTTTACGAGCATGTATCCAGTCGTTCTTGAAGCGAAACCGAATCAGACCATTGCAGACGCTATCAAAGGAACGAAAGAGATGCTACGGCGTGTACCGAATAAAGGGATTGGTTACGGTATTTTAAGATACATGACACCATCCGAACCGTCAGTCAAACACGTGCAGCCTGAAATCAGCTTGAACTATCTTGGGCAGATTGATCAGGAAGTGACGACAGAACTCTTTGGGCCCTCAACCTATGATATGGGCCGTCAAGCAAGCCCTGAATCTGAAGCTGTTTATAAGCTGAACCTCAGCGGTCTTGTTCAGCACAATCAATTCATTCTGTCGTGCTCATATTGTGCAAGTGAATATGAAGAACAAACGATACAGCAGTTCATCGCATTGTTGAAGGAGAAGATCAGATCCATCATCACCCATTGCTTAGCGCATCAAGAGCGAGAATTTACACCAAGTGACTTCTCGGCTGCAGACCTTGAAATGGATGAAATGGACGATATCTTTGACATGCTTGAGGAGAAATTGACCTAACACCACTAGATCAGTCATGAAAAAGGGGAAGGAGGAATGAAATAGATGAGTCAATTTAAAAGGGATCAAGTTCAAGATATGTACTATCTGTCACCGATGCAAGAAGGAATGCTGTTTCATACCCTCCATCATCAAGAAAAAGGCTTTTATGTAGAACAAATGGATATGAACGTGAAGGGCACACTTCGGCATGATTTGCTTGAGAAAAGCATGAATATCATTGTGGAACGGTACGATATTTTTCGTACCGTGTTCCTCCACGAAAAAGTGAAGCGTCCTGTCCAAGTTGTATTAAAAAATCGACCTTTCCAGCTTGATGTTGTGGACATACAGGATCTTTCTGAAAGTGAACAGCTTGAACGTATTGATCGTTTTAAACAAAAGGATCAGCTGAGAGGATTTGATCTCTCGAAGGATCTGCTCATGCGGGCCTCTGTTTTTCAAACGGGTCCTTCAAGCTATCGCTGGATATGGAGCTATCACCATATCCTTCTAGATGGCTGGTGTTTTGGCCTAGTTGTGCAGGAATTGTTTGCGATTTATCATGCACTTTTGCATGACATCCCTTATAGGCTGGAGCCAGTCAAGCCATATAAAGAATATATTCAATGGCTGGAAAAACAAGATAAACAAGCCTCACTTGAATATTGGACGCAATCTTTGGCTGGTTTTGAGGGGCAGTCGACTTTTAAAGAACAGCGAAAGCAAACAAATGAGCATGAATTAGGCGAAATCGAATGGGCCATGAGTAAAGAAGAAACTGCTGCTTTATCAGAGTTAGCCTTGCAGCAGAATGCCACGTTAAGCAGTGCGCTTCAATCGGCTTGGTCCATTTTACTAAGCAGGTATCAGCGCTCAAACGATGTGTTGTTTGGAACGGTTGTGTCAGGACGTCCGGCAGATTTAGCTGGTGTGGACCGGATGGTGGGGTTGTTCATCAATGTCATTCCAAGACGAATTCAGCTGACAGACCAAATGACGTTCCGTTCTCTATTATCAGAGACGCAGCAGCAGTCTTTAGCGGCTGAACCGCACCAATATATCCCGATTTATGATATTCAGGCTAAGGCAGGTCAGCAGCAGCTCATTGATCATATTGTGGTGTTTGAGAATGTCCCTGCTGCAAAGAAAGACGAGCAGGAGTCACTGCTTGGCTTTACAGTAGAAGACATGAATGTCTATGAGAAATCGAACTATGATCTCAATTTACTGGCGTCGCCCGGGGAACAATTGCAGCTGAAGCTGGCCTTTAATCAGCGTGCATTTGATCCTGCATTTGTCCATAAATTAAAGGATCAGCTGACCCTTTTGATCAAAGGGGCCATCAAACATCCAGATCAGTTAGTTCATATACTGACACTTGTGACAAAGCAGGAAAAACAGCGAATGTTAGAGGAATGGAATGCACCTGAGCTGGAGCATGATCAGCTTTATTTGACAAAGTGGTTTGAGCATAATGTCCGAAAACAGCCGAATGCAGTGGCATTATCAGCAGGTGATCACACGATGACATATGCGGAGCTGAACGAACAAGCAAATCGACTGGCAAGGCATTTACAAAAAAATGGGGTGGGTCATCAAACGGTGACCGCCATTTTAGCAGAGCGGACACCTGAACTCATTGTTAGCTTACTCGCTGTCTTAAAAGCAGGTGCCACCTATGTGCCGATTGATCCAAATTATCCAGAAAGCCGTATCCAATATATGCTGAAAGATAGCGGAGCGACGCATCTTCTGACTCATTCATCCTTTATCAGTCAGACGAGGTCACTCGCATTTGATGGCACGTATCTTTTTGCAGATGATCAAGAAATTTTACTGATGAGCTCAGAGAATCTGCCACTTGAAGCTGGTTTAGATGATACGGCATACATCATGTATACATCTGGAACAACCGGACAGCCAAAAGGCATCATGACGACCCATTCCAATATTGCCCGGGTGGTCAAAAATACGAATTATTTAACCATTTTAGAAACAGATACATTGCTGTCGTTATCAAATAGCGTATTTGATGGCTTTACATTTGATGTATATGGTGCGCTTTTAAACGGAGCAAAGCTTGTCCTGCCGCAAAAAGAAACCATTTTAGATATGGGGAAGCTCACTGAGCTGATAAAAGGAGAGCATATTTCTGTCATGTTTGTTCCAACCGCTTTATTCCATCTTCTCGTTGATGAAGGAACAGACTGGATGCGCGGTGTGCGTAAGGTGCTGTTTGGGGGAGAGAGGGCATCGGTTCAGCATGTGAGAAAAGCCTTTGATGTGATGGGGAAAGGCAGATTGTTGAATGTATACGGACCAACCGAATCAACGGTTTTTGCCACATATTATCCGATAGATGAAGCGATCCCTTTAGAGGCACGTTCTATTCCAATTGGGAAGCCGCTCAACCAGACGGGCGCTTATATATTGAGTGAGCACAGACAGCTTCAGCCGATTGGAATGGTTGGAGAGCTTTGTCTGAGCGGCAAAGGACTGGCAAAAGGGTATTTGAATCGTCCTGATCTGACAAAACAAGTCTTTATCGCCCATCCATTCGCTGCGGGTGAGCGCCTGTATCGCACGGGGGATTTAGCTTACTTTCGAGAAGACGGTCTGATTGAGTATGCAGGCAGAGTTGATGATCAGGTGAAAATTCGAGGACACCGAATTGAACTGACAGAAATTGAAGCCAACCTTCTCATGCACCCAGGTGTAAAACAAGCTGTACTCCTAGCGGATCATGATGAAACCAATCATACAAGGCTGCTTGCCTATATCACGTGTGATGATGCATGGAAAGGCAAACTCGATGACATCAAATCAGGGCTGAAAGAGCGTCTTCCAGCTTATATGCTGCCTCATGAGCTGATTGAACTGGAGAACCTCCCACTTACGCCAAACGGGAAGGTTGATAAACGCCAGCTACCAAAACCAGAGGCACCGCAAGGAAACCGTCGTGTGAAACTGCCCGCAAATGAAGTGGAACAAAAGCTGCTGGTAATGTGGCGGGAAGTACTTGAACGAGAGGATATTAGCACAGATGACCATTTCTTTGAGCTTGGCGGACATTCTTTAAAAGCAATGTCTCTTTTGTCCAAAGTATCAAAAGAGTTTGAGGTTCAGGTGCCGATCCATTTGTTGTTTGAGACCCCGACGATTGAAGCGCTTAGTCATTATATTCAGCATCAGGACGGGGAAACCGCTGGCTATCTTGTATTCAATGAATCTCAAACATCAACAGTCTTTGCTCTTCCGCCATTACCAGGCTACGGCTTTATCTATCAGGAAGCAGCAAAAACGCTTGATGATGTTCGGCTAGTCGCTTTTGATTTTATTGAAACGAATAACCGAATGGCGCAGTACGTTCAGCATATTCAGCACCTTCAGCCAAAAGGGCCGCTGACGTTGATGGGGTACTCAGGCGGATGTTACCTCGCCTTTGAGCTTGTTCAAGCGCTTGAACAAGTAGGACGGACAGTCGAGAAGGTCATCATGATCGATTCCTATAAGAAAATTGGAGAAAGTGATTTAGAAGGACGATCCATTGATGATGATATTGAAGCGATTGTTCATCAAACGAAACAAAGCGAGCTTGCTCAAGGGGAGATCGTTCAAGAAGCGCTTGCCCAAAAGACGCGCGCCTACTATGAAACGTTTGTTAAGGGGGTGAATCAAGGCAAAATACAGGCAGATATTACGTTCATCCAATCTGAAGAACAAATAGCGATCCCGGACTGGATGGAAGAGTGGACACAGGCAACGGCCGGATCTTTTACCCAATACCAAGGCTATGGCCGGCATGCTGATATGTTCAAACAGAAAGAATGTGCAGCTCAAAATGCAAAGCTGATCAAACATATTGTCAATCAAACAAATAGAGAACGAGTCTTGTAAACTTTAGATTAGGCAGGATGCAGCCTTGCAGTCCTGCCTAACAAAAAAGGAAAGGAACTCATATGAAACCATCAACCATTAACCAAACGAGTAGACATGAATCAATGGATGCGATTTTACAAGATGTAAAGACAACCATTTTACAAACCAATGAAATCGAACGCTTCGCTGTTTTTTCACGTGAAAAAACCATTCGACCGCGGCCGTATCACCTCTCTCATTTATTTCTCGACAAGCACATTGAGCAGGAGGCCGCAGCGGAAGCGATACAGACGCAAACGGCTGTACCTGCTTTGGCCGATATGCCGCCCGCTCTTTCCTATGGAGGGGATCTCGACGTCACACAAGGCGCACAGACCTTACAGGAAGTCTTAACAGAGGCTGCAAAAACGACAAATGGGCTTACGTATATCGTGAATAGCAAGAACGAACTCACACAATCTTATGCGCAGTTACAAGGAGACGCCGAGAGGGTTCTGACTGGTTTAAGGGCACTGGGGCTTAAGGCAGGCGATCCTGTTTTCTTTCAATTCTCATCGAATCATGCCATGGTCACTGCCTTTTGGGCATGTGTATTAGGCGGATTTGTTCCAACGCTTGTGTCGGCTGCCCCAACCTATCGGGAGATGAATGCTGCAGTGAAGAAGCTTCATCATGCTTGGAAGCTGCTCGAGCATCCGCTCATCCTAACAGATGACTCACTGATCGAGGAGGTGCAAGGGTTAGCCTTACTGTGGCATACAGACCAATTACGTGTCGCAGCAGTTGAGCCGATGCTGACATTAGAAAGAGATACAGCCGCTCACCCTGTCGCGCCGGATGATTCCGTCTTCTTTATCTTAACGTCTGGAAGTACAGGGATGCCAAAGTGTGTAGAGCATTCCCATAGAAGTGTGCTGGCGAACGTCAAAGGAACAGTGGCAGCAAATCAATTTACACAAGAGGATGTCTCGTTAGACTGGATGCCTTTAGATCATATTGGTGGCATCGTGATGTTCCACCTTGTCAATGTGTACACAGGCTGCGAGCAGATTCGGGCAAGAACAGATGACTTTATCGCTCAGCCGCTGCGGTGGCTTGACTGGATGGACCGCTACCGTGCAACGAAGACGTGGGCACCTAACTTTGCATTTGCGATGATCAATGATTATGAGAAAGAGATTTCATCAGGATCTTGGGATCTGTCGGCGATGACCTGCATGATTAATGGGGCAGAGGCGGTCGTGCCAAAAACCATCCACCGATTTCTACACCTGCTTGCTCCGCACGGCTTAAAGGGAGATGTGATCAGACCGGCTTTCGGCATGTCTGAAATCTCATCAGCGGTTGTGTTTTCCTTTGCGATTGAGCGTGGAGATGAAAACAGCGGGGTTCTGACCTTTGAGGAAACGTCGCTGACAGAGCAGCTAAGACCTGCAGAAGCACGTGAGACAGGAACCGTCAGCTTTACAGAGTTGGGCAAACCGATTCCAGGTATCACGATACGCATCGTCAATCATCAGCATGAGCTTCTTCCAGAAGATCATATTGGCCGTGTGCAAATAAAAGGTCCAACCACCATGAAGGGCTATTACCGGAATGACGAAGCGAATCAAGAAGTATTTCAAGCGGATGGCTGGTTTCACACAGGTGATTTAGGTTTTCTGCACGAAGGAAGGCTGACACTAACCGGTAGAGAAAAAGATATGATTATCATCAACGGGAAAAACTATCACAACTATGAAATTGAAGCCATAGCAGAGGAAGTACCGGGAGTAGAAACGAGCTTTGTGGCTGCTTGTTCTGTCCGAATGGAGGCTTCTGCATCCGATGAACTGATTCTCTTTTTTACGCCGAAGCTGTATGAGCCAGCTTATATTATGAGGGCAAGTCAGCACATTAAATCCCATATTGCAACAAAAATGGGCTTGTCTGCATCTCGCATCATTCCTGTCCAGAAGCATGCATTTCCCAAAACAAGCTCTGGAAAAATAGAAAGGGCACAGCTCAAGACAAGATGGCAAGAAGGCGAATTTGATGAAATGATCATGGAAATGGACATGAGACTTGAAAATGAACATACCTTGCCTGATTGGAGTTATCAAAAGAAGTGGATACCTGCTCCACTTGATGCAGCTGACAAGCAGATCATAGGGGACGTTGTGATCTTTGCAGATCCATTAGGACTGGCAGATCAATTGAAATCTTTTGCAAACAGTGAACAAACATACATTACGGTTGAACCGGGTCAAGCGTTCAAACAACTCACACACACTCACTTCATCATCCACCCGAATCGGCCGTCTGACTACGAACAACTCTTTGAGACGCTCCGTTCGTATGGCGTTTCGGTGAAACACATCATTCACCTTTGGAACTATACAAACCAAGAAGACAAGCTTTATGTGGACAAGGCAAAACAAGCGCAGAAAACGGGCAGCATGAGTGCATTATTTTTAACAAAAGCCATTTCCGTCTATGAGGAGCAGGTGGCCATCACTTTTGTCTCAGCCCATGCGATGAATGTGCCGGAGGATCAAATCCACGATGTAGAAAAAGCAACGACAGTAGGACTGATGACAGCAATTCAGCATGAATGGCCGTTTATCAAGGTGCAATGTCTTGATTTTTCTCTAGCAGAATCGGTATCTAGTCATTCCCATGCAATGGCGATAATGGCAGAACTCACACATGACCAAGACCGTCATGTTGCTGCTTATCGTCAAGGTGTTCGTTATATTCCCTTTTTAGCACCTCTTCATTTGGAAAAGGAACAGAAAAGGGAAGAGCCGCCATTTGAATCATCTGGGCTTTATGTCATAACAGGCGGGCTAGGCGGAATTGGACGTTTAGTCAGTGAACACCTACTGACATCTTATCAAGCACATCTCGTGTTGCTTGGAAGGAAAGAGAGAGAGGCACTTTCTAGTGACCAGCAAGAGACATTGTCTTTGCTAGAAAAGCAGGCAAAAGTGCATGGCGGCAAGGTTCTTTATGAGAAAGCAGACATCACGGCTGAAAAAGAGGTAGAAGCAATCATCTCTAGACATGAGGTCGCCGGAAATCGAAGGCTGGATGGGATCATTCATTTCGCAGGTATCATTCAAGAAGAACTGCTTGCTGATATGACATCTGTGTCTCTGAATGACATGTACGAAGCGAAGGTATATGGAACGATTGCGCTTCATGAAGCTGCCTCCAAACGCAGGAATGTTTTATTTCTTTCCAGCTCGTCAGCCCGAACGCTAAAGGGCGGTATGACTGTCGGCGCCTATTGCGCTGCCAATGAGTTCGTGGAACAATTTGCTCATTATCAGAAGCTGACATCTACAGTGAAGCCATATTGCTTTAGTTTCAGCATGTGGGACGAGATTGGAATGAGTGAAGGCTCCATGATAAAAGGCATGTTAAAAGAAAGAGGTTATCTCCCAATTTCAAAGCAAGCAGGCTTCCAAACGATGCTCGCATGTCTGATGACAGATGCTCCGCTCATTTATACGGGATTGGATCGATCGAAGAAAGAGATTCACGAGATGGTCCATGCGGATGCGGAGATGCAAACAGAGCAGACCTTTTACGTCTTTTTCAAAACTGATCAAACAAAGGCGGTGGAAGAGCGGCTGTATCAATCGATTCATACGTGTTTACAGTCCCGTCTATCTGGTGAATATGCCGTGCATTTGTTTCCTGAGGAATATTGGAAAGAAACAGAAGATGGATCGCCAGACGAGGCATATTTTCATGAATTAATAGAGGAAAGCGGAATGGATTCAGACAACAGAGCACCTCACACAGAAACGGAGAAACTGCTCGCACACATTTGGTCAGAGTTGCTCGATGTCTCGGATATCAGCTGCGGCGATCATTTCTTTTTACTAGGAGGTCATTCGCTGAAGGCGACGCAAATGCTGTCTACGGTTAGACAAAAAACAGGGTTTGACGTGCCGCTTGCTGTGTTGTTTGAACATACTAGACTCGGAGAATTAGCGGATTGGATCGATTCAAATGCTAAAGCAGATGAAGTGATTCCGATGAGAAAAATGGAGAAGAGTCAGGAAATTCCGATGTCTTATGCCCAGCAAAGACAGTGGTTCCTCTATCAATTAGAGCCGGATTTGCCATTATACAATAATACGATTTCGTTTCGGATGAATGGGCCGTTAGATATCAAGGTGCTTCAGGAAAGTCTGCATCATATGGTGGAAAGACATGAATCGCTCAGAACGTCCTTTACGATGAGCGGGGATGAACCGGTACAGGTCATTCATGAACAGATGGCCCTTCCAGAGCTTGAGGTGATGGACCTTTCAGGCATAGCGTCACAGGAAGAGAAAGAACAAAAAGCGGCTGAATGGGCGAAAGAAGAGGCATCCACACCTTTTCAATTAGAACACGAAGCGCTCTTTCGAGTGAAGCTGATTCGACTTTCATCCGCAGAGCATATCTTGCTGATGTCCATTCACCACATCGTGTCAGATGGCTGGTCGATTGGCATTGTGGCAAGAGAATTATCTGAGTGGTATACAGCGGCGATCGAAGGGCGGGAGCCTCACTTGCCGGCACTGCCAATTCAATATGCGGATTACGCACTGTGGCAGAAGGAGTATTTGACAGGAGAGCCACTAGATAAGCAGCTTGCCTATTGGAAGGAGCAATTTGCGGCACCTGTTGAAGATTTGGTATTGCCGTATGATCATCCGCGGCCGGCCGTTCAATCCTACAAAGGGAAGACGAAAACATATCAGCTGTCGAAGTCACTGTCTGAAAAGATTGATGAGCTATCTAAGAAAACAGACAGCACACTTTATATGACCTTGCTGTCGGCTTTCTCTACTCTATTACATCGATTGTCTTCACAGGATGAGTTTGTCATTGGCTCGGTCATTGCTGGGAGAAATCGAACGGAAATGGAGCATTTAATCGGCTTTTTCGTGAATACATTGGCGCTTCGGATCGACCATAGCGGGAATCCAGCCTTTACGGAATTATTAGAGCGAGTGAAGGAGACAACCGTCGGTGCTTATGCACATCAGGATGTGCCGTTTGAGATGGTGGTCGAAGAATTGAATATTGTCCGTGATGCCAGTAAGCAGCCACTGTTTCAGGTCATGTTTGTTCTGCAAAACTTACCGCTTGAAGCATCTCCAATGGGGGAGGCGACGTCGGTTTTAGCCATTGAAGATAATGATACAGCGAAATTTGATCTCTCTCTGTTTGTGTTTGAAGGAGCTGAAGGGCTTCAGTTAAAGCTTGAGTATCATGCGGATTTATTTTCTGATGACACGATGGAGCGATTCCTTGCATACTACGAGCACCTGCTTGAAGGAATTTGTGAAAATCCAGCGCAGCCGATCAGACAAGTGAATTTCCTGCCAGAGAAAGAAAAGCATCAATTGCTCTATGAATGGAGCGGAAAGACTGATCAACCAAAAGGTCCGCTACTCATGACGGAACGATTTGAAGCGCAAGTGAAAAAGACACCTCATGCAGTGGCGCTCGAGTTCCAGGGAGATGAGTGGACGTACCAGGAGTTACACGGGAAAGTCGATCGTCTTGCAGCCTATTTGCAGCAGCGAGGCGTGACGCCGCATGAACCAGTTGGACTGCTCATCGACAGATCGCCTGAAATGATTCTTGGGGTGCTGGCCATTGTGAAAGCAGGAGGGGCTTATGTGCCAATTGATCCTGAATATCCAGATGCCCGCATTGACTATATGCTGAGAGATACAGGGATTCAGCTTTTACTGACAAAAAATGAATGGCTGAAAAAAGTATCCATCCATCAAACGGAACTTATTTGTCTTGATCAAGGGTATGAAGAATTTTTACCAGAAGCAGAGGTCATGCCCGCTGCACTAAGACCTGATGGACTTGCTTATATCAATTACACATCGGGGTCAACTGGACAGCCAAAAGGAGTACTGATCCCGCATCAAGCGGTCGTCCGGCTTGTGTGTGAAACAGACTATGTCACCCTTAATGAACAAACGCGCATTTTACAAATCGCCAGCTTCTCTTTTGATGCTTTTACGTATGAAATATGGGGAGCCCTTTTAAACGGGGGAAGGCTCATACTGACGGATCGAAATACCATTTTATCAATGGATACATTAGCGGAAGCACTAAAAACTTATCAGATTACAACAGGGTTCCTGACTGTGCCGCTGTTCAACCGTTTAACAGAAGAGCATCCAGAAGCTTTATCTGGACTTCATGCATTATTGATCGGCGGAGATGCCTTATCAGCCGCTCATATCCGAAAAGCACTACCATATTTGCCTGAAGGGCTTTTAAATGGTTATGGACCAACAGAGAATACAACATTCTCCTGTGTGCATCACATTCGGGCACTGGAAGAAGATCAGGCGACGGTCCCGATTGGACAGCCTATTGCTTATTCACAAGCTTATGTATTAGATGACCAAATGCAGCCAGTTCCGCAAGGCGTCATCGGCGAAATTTATGTTGGCGGCACAGGGCTAGCACTTGGTTACCTTGGAGATGAAGAAAAAACAGCATCATCATTTATCCCGCATCCTTTCCAAGAAGGAGCGCGTTTATATAAAACAGGCGATATGGGCCGCTGGCTGTCAAATGGCATCATTGACTGTCTTGGAAGAATCGATCATCAAGTGAAAATTCGTGGACACCGCGTGGAATGCGGAGAAATTGAAGCCGCTATGCTGACATTTGATGACATCACAGAATGTGCCGTTATCCCGCATCAGCACGAGAGTGGTCATAAGCGATTGATCGGTTATTTTGTCCAAAAAGGCGGCATGACCACGCAAGACATTCGCCATAACTTAAAAGACATTCTGCCAGATTATATGGTGCCAAGCCTATTAATAGAGCTGGATGAATTACCGCTCACGCCAAATGGCAAGGTAGACCAAAAGCGTCTTCCACCGCCAGAGTGGAGACAAGAAGAAGTAGAAACAGCCATTGACAAAGCAGCTACTGAGGAAGAACGTGTGTTAGAAAAAGTGTGGTCTCAGCTGCTAGGCGTTCCTTCTATTGGCGTCCATGATAACTACTTTGAGCTTGGCGGAGATTCCATTATTGTCATACAAATGGTGGCACGCTTAGCACAGGAAGGCTACGTCATCCAGCCGAGAGATGTATTTGAAAAACAGACCATCTCACAACTCGCACAAGCGATGAGAAAGTCAGAGGTCTCTACGGTCTATGATCAATCACCTGTGACAGGAGAGGTTCGTCTTCTCCCGATTCAATCTTGGTTCTTTGAGCAATCGATGACCAATCAAGATTATTGGAATCTCTCGGCGCATATTGAAATGAAGCGATCTGTTCCACATGAACAGTTAACACAGGTTCTTTCAAAACTGGTCGATCATCACGATATGCTGAGAGCTATATATACAAAAGAGGCAGATGGCACATGGATTCAAACCATTCGTGAGCCTGGTGTCACACCTTGTGTCACATTCTTTGATGTGACGGATGTATCTCAGGAGGAAGCACGGGAACAAATCCGCTTGGAGACAAGTGCCTGTCAAGGAACATTGTCATTAGAGCGAGGAGAAGTGATCAAAGCGATTCTTTTCCATACAGGTAAAGACACGTCTGAGCTCTTTATTGCTGCACACCATCTCGTCATGGATGGCATATCATGGCGCATGATACAAGAAGATGTACTAAATGGATTGAAACAGCTTGCTACGGGGCAGGACATCATATTTGCGAAAAAAACCGCCTCCTATAAGCAGTGGGCAGATGCCTTATACGAATATGCACAAACAGATCAATTACAAGCGCAGGCCTCTTTTTGGCAAAAAATCAAGGATCAAGAGGAAGAAGGTTCTCCTTTCCAACTGCCTGCGCTTTCTAATATAGAAGAACATGCAGAGATCCTGTCGGTTCAGCTCACAAAGGAACAAACAGATATGTTACTTAGACAGGCCTCACAAGCATACCGAACAGAGATTAACGATTTACTGTTAGCAGGACTCACGCAAGCCATTGGAAAGCCAATGCTCATCACGTTAGAAGGGCATGGACGCGAGGATTTATTTGAACAGATGGATTTGTCACGGACAGTCGGCTGGTTTACAAGCTCTTATCCTATTTTTATTCCTTTTATACAAACCGATGTTGCAAGACAAATCAAAGACGTCAAAGAAACCTTACGAGCTGTGCCGCAAAAGGGAATCGGCTATGGTTTGCTTCAATACATGACAGAACCTCGTTTACTCAAAACGGTAACGCCGCAGATGAGCTTTAATTACCTCGGTCAGTTAGATCAGGCAGATGGCGAAGCCAAGCTGTATATAGCAGACGAACGAAATGGACATGTTCACGATCCGAAAGCAGAAAGACAGCATTTGATCGATGTGTATGGATATGTGACAGATGGCCAGTTGCAGATGAACTTTATGATCAATCGTGAACTGCTGCAAGATCAAGAGGTGCGGTTGTTACCTGAGCGTTTTAAAGAAAAGATGGAGATCATCTTGACGCATTGTGTTGAAGCGAGCGGCGGCTTTACACCATCTGATTTTCCGATGGTTCAGCTCACGCAAAAGCAAATAGATGAACTTCCAGACAATGTAGTCGATGTGTATCCGCTGTCTCCAATGCAGCAAGGAATGCTGTTTCATGCACTGCTAGATCAAGCCTCACAAGCTTATTTTGGTCAGGTGCATATGACGCTCCAAGGCTTAACAAACGGCGATGCCTATGAACAAGCTTGGAATCTTCTTGTAGAACGTCATTCGATTTTGAGAACAAAATTCGCTTGGGAAGGGCTGAAGGAGCCTGTTCAGTTCATTCAATCAGAAGGAAGCATCCATCTCACTCAGCACGATGTGCGCCACCTGAGTGACAAGGAGCAAGAAGAGACAATCGAACACTTTTTAGTATCTGATCGTTCAAAGGATTTCCATTTAGACCATATAGATGAACCGCTGATTCGGATTGCTTTATTCCGTTGTGATGAGGAAAGATGCACGTTTGTCTTTAGTTTTCATCACATTTTAATCGATGGCTGGAGTTTGTTCAGCTTTATTCAGGAATCCTTTGCGCTGTATCGCTCTCTTGTGGACGAACGAGAGATCAGTCTTTCTACAGTCCGTCCATATAAAGATTTTATCGAATGGCTGCAAAAGCAGGATCAAGAGAAGGCGCAAGAATTCTGGCAGCGTTATATGTCAGGCGTAGAGGAAGCGACACCGCTTCCAGGAGACGGCGAAGAACATGCTTTAGACCAAGAAGTAAGCATGGCGCAGTCCAGCGTCAAATTGACGCCAGAGATGCAGCAGAAGCTGGAGAAGATGACTGGCAAGCAGAAGGTCACGATGAGCACACTGATTCAATCAGCGTGGGGACTGCTCTTGCACCTTCATTCGGGCGCAGAGGATGTCATATTTGGGGTGACCGTATCTGGCCGGCCAGCCGACTTACCAGAAGTGGAAAGCATGACAGGGCTCTTTATTAACACATTGCCGCTTCGTTTACCGATCCATTCGGACTGGACGATTGCACGATTGCTCGCCCATACACAGGAAACCGTTTTTCAGATGAGAGAATACGAGTATACCGTACTGCCAGATATTCAGCAGATGACGGAAATTCCAAATGGAGAGGCATTGTTTCACAGCATTGTCGTGTTTGAAAACTATCCGATTGAGTCCATTGAGCCGTATGGCGTACGCATTTTAGACATCGCCAGTCATGAAGAAACAAATTATGACTTAACCCTTGTCGCAGTGCCGGGAGATACGCTGGAGCTTCGGATCACATACAACTTAAATCAATATACAGAAAAGCAAATACAAACGCTGATGCAGCAGCTGATTCACACACTTGAAGCCATGACAGAACAAGTGGATACGCCGCTATCTTCCTTCACAATTGTGACAAATGAGGAAAAAGAGCGGATGATCAGTGATTGGGCGAAAAACGCATGTGTCAGCGTGCTATACCCAGACCAAGAAGAAGTTTATGCAGGCGTACATGATCCTGCCTATGAAACGGAAATATATGTCCTGAATGAAGAACATCAGCTCATGCCGATTGGATTTCCTGGAGATATTTTTATCGGCGCCAAAGAGATCAAAGCACTTTTTGGAGAGCTAGCCGATTGGATGGAGGCGCATAAAATTCCGCATCCATTCAAACATCAAACAGGCGAATACCTTTATCCGACAGGGGATGTCGGCGTTTGGACGGAAGAAAGCAAGATTCAGATTTTGGATTGGATGTAGGAGGAGAAGAAGAATGCTAGTTAGTAGACGAAAAGGAAATGCAGCAAATCATATTGTCAGGATCAATGGAAAACGAATCGATCTCAAAGCATTAGAGAAAGTCTTCATGCTTCACTTTCCACTAAAGGAATGTGCGCTCATCCCGAAGAAAAATCAAGAAGGAGGCCTATCGCTTGTGCTGTTTGCACAGGCGAAGGACCCTTCGCTGACAAGAGAGGATTTGATGAAAGGCCCGCTTCATCCTGATGAAGTGCCAGCCGCACTCGTCCTCGTCTCTTCCTTGCCGCGAAAAGAAAGTGGAGCGGTCGATACCGAGGCGCTGCTTGCCATTGATGTACTAGATGAAGAGGAACGAAGAAAGATAGAAGAGCGCACGAAAGCCATAGATGGAGTAGAGGAAGCAGCTGTTTTGATAGAGAGTCAGACAGAAAAACAAACACCTTATCATTTAGATGACCTCTTCCCGGATAGACAGCGTACAAATGGAAACGAATCGTTTTCAAAAGATGAAGTCAGCCAAACCATACAATCCTCCGTACAAGAAAAACCACCAGCTCTTGTTTATGGAGGTGATGTGATCAGAAAACCAGGTACACCAGTCACATTGACAGAGGTACTGATCCGAGCCGCCTTTATGTCACCAAATCGCGGAGTCACGTATCTCAAAGAAGGCGGTCATGAGGTGATCCAGACTTACCCGGAATTGCTCACAGGAGCGGAACGTGTCCTATCTGGATTAAGGGCAGCCGGACTTTCAAACGGCGATCAAGTGCTGCTTCAATTGAAAGACCATCAAGATTTTATCACGGTATTCTGGGGCTGTATTCTCGGTGGAATCATTCCAACCCCAGTCTCTGTACCGCCTGTGTATGATGAAATGAATCAAGGCGTGAACAAGCTCAAGGGCGTGTTTCAGCTGCAAAATGAGCCATTCATTATTACAAACGAAGCGAGTGCTGAGGACATTGCAGGGCTACGTAAAACGTTTGAATCAAAAGCGATTCCGATTTTAACAATCGAAACATTACTTGCCTGTGATCCAGATGAACAGCATTATGAACCAGAGCCGGATGAGCCTGTGCTTCAGCTGCTGTCCTCAGGAAGTACGGGTGTGCCAAAGTGTATCCGGCACAACCATCAAAGCATTTTATCTAGAATCATTTCCTTTGAGCAGGCAAATGGTTTCACGCATGAGGATGTATCAATGAACTGGATGCCGCTTGATCATGTAGGGGGCATTGTCATGTTTCATGTCCATGATGTGTACCTCGGCTGCCAGCAAATTAGTCCATCCATTGACCAATTTATCGAACGTCCGATGGTGTGGCTGGATTGGGTAGAAAGATACGGTGTCACAAGGACGTGGGCGCCAAACTTTGCCTTTGCGATGATGAATGAATATGAAGACGACATTCGCAAAGGGAGCTGGGATCTCTCCACCTTGACCTATATCATGAACGCCGCCGAAGCAGTTGTTCCTAAAGTGACGCAGCGTTTCATGCACATCATGGGTGAGCACGGATTAAGCCGCCATGCGATGGTGCCGGCTTATGGCATGTCAGAAACATCATCAGCCATTGTCCAGTCAAAAGAATTCATGCGTCATGATGATCAGGGTGGACAACTGACCATTGATCAGACCTCATTAACAAGTGAGATTCAATATGTGGCGCACGATCATCCGCACAAGATGACCTTTACAGAAGTCGGTGCACCCATCCCTTCTGTATGGATTCGGATTGTAGATGAGCATCACCATGTGCTGCCAGAAGATCAAGTCGGCCGCTTGCAGGTGAAGAGTCCAACGATTATGATGGGCTACTATCAAAATGAGGAAGCGAATGAAGAAGTATTTGCGGAAAACGGCTGGTTTCATACAGGAGACTTAGGATTTATTCATGAAGGGCGCCTAGTCCTCACAGGGCGAGAAAAGGATATCATCGTCATCAACGGAGCGAACTATTTGAATTACGAAATTGAAGCCGTTGTGGAAGAAGTTGAGGGGGTTGAAGTCACCTTTGCCGCTGCGTACGGCATTTACAATCCCGAATCAAGTAATGACACACTCGCCGTCTTTTTTGTCACGCAGAAGGATTCGATAGAGGATCAAATCACAATGATTCAGCAGATTAGAGAGAGCATCATTCGCAAAATGGGAATCGAACCTGATCATATCATTCCGGTGAAAAAAGACCAATTTCCGAAAACAGAAAGCGGAAAAATCCAACGTGCCCAACTAGGTGCGGCACTGAAAGATGGGGTGTTTCATGACATTGAACGTGCACTTGATCTTGCTTCGGAAAATGAACAAACCCTCCCAGATTGGTTCTTTAAACGTATTTGGGTAAAAGAGAATATCGGTCCATCTCAGCCAGTCTCCACTGATCATGTACTCGTATTTGAGGATGAAAAAGGGCTTTATCAATCGCTTTATACACAATTTGAACAAATGAACCTGCCTTATGTTTCTGTGAAAAAGGGTCATGAATTTTTACGCCTGTCAAAAGGGATGTATCAGATGAACCCTCGAATCAAGGGGGATTACGTCAGGCTTGTGGCGGCGCTTGAAGCCGATGAATTAAAAATTGACCGTATGCTTCACTTGTGGAATGTGTCAGACAAGGAGATGATTGCGAGCCCTGCGCAGTTCAAAGAACTGAATGCAAGCACCAGCCAATCCATTTTGTATTTGTATCAAGCATTGAGACAAGAAAATAAAGAGCCGATGCGTCTCGTTGTTGTCACAAAAGGTGGTCAATTGGTGAAACCGCAAGATGAGCTTCATGTGGAGAAAACGTCTCTTGCCGGATTATTAAAAACCATCCCGCAAGAATGGGAAGGGGCAGAAGTGTCTCACCTTGATATTGAAGCGGAGAATGTGGAACAGGATGCCAAGCATATTGTGGACGAACTAGGTGCGATTCATTTGAAAGCAGAAGTGTCTTACCGGCATGGCCAGCGCCTCGTACCAAAGCTGGAAAAAGTGAATATGATGACGGCACCTCAGACAGAAGGGTTTTTAGAATATGAAGGCTTGTACTTGCTGACTGGCGGGCTTGGCGGTATTGGATTTGAACTGTCTAAGCAAATGCTCCAATTTGGCTTGAAGCTCGTGTTAATTGGACGGACATCCCTTGAAGAAGACAGAGAAAAAGAGGCGTCATTCTCACAGCTTAAAGGTCTGGGAGACGTCCTTTATGTACAAGCCGATGTGACGAATTTATGTGACGTCGAGCAGGCGATTTATGAAGCAGAAAAGCATTTCGGACAGTCGATCCGAGGAGCGCTTCATTTAGCCGGTGCTGGCAATGTATCTGAGCACTTTCAGCATGTGGATACGTACACACTGGCTCATACAACAGAAGAAGATTTCGTCAAAGAACTTTCAGGGAAGGCAGACGGTGCTTGGGTGCTGCAGGAAGCTTTCAAGCATGATCCGTCAGTGCCACTCGTCTTTTTTGGATCAGTGAATGGCTTTTTTGGTGGTACCACATTTGGCGCATATTCTGCGGCGAACAGCTTTTTAGATGGACTCGCACATGCCCTTACCTATCATGAGGGAAGAAGAGCGATTTCGTTGAATTTCAGTATGTGGGATAATCTTGGTTTGTCTAAGGGACATACTGGGGCTGCGCTAACCGTTCGCAAGGGCTTTCAATTGATTGGAAAAAAACAAGGACTCCATTCATTATGTCTAGGTGTTCGGCTGAATGAAGCGCATCTATTTATCGGCCTAGATGGGGCGAATCAAGAAATTGCTGAACATCTTCAACCAGCACCAATACCACATTTTGAAAAGAAACTGTACTATACGGTGCAATCAGGCAAAGAAGTGGATGCTGACAAGATCACAGGCATCATAGAGGGGAAATGGGACATCAGGCAAGTGGAAGATATACCGAAAAAACAAGATGGCTCTATTGATCACGAAGCCCTCAAACAGTTCCATCACAAACACGCACAGCCGTTTGAAAAGCAATTGCCAGAAACGAAGACAGAGCAGGTGCTTGCGGCCATATGGGAGGATATTTTAGAAGTCGATCGTGTGTACAAAGAGGATCAATTCTTTGACCTTGGTGGACATTCATTAAAGGCCACTCAAACGATTTCACGTATTAATCATGAGTTTTCACTAAAGGCGCCGCTAAAAATATTGTTTGAAAGCAAGAATCTGGCACACTTGGCACAAATGGTCGATGACATCAATGGAGCACCAGCCATTCAGGAAGCCAGCATTCCAAAGCTGGAAAAACGAACAAGCTATGAGCTGTCAAACGCTCAAAAGCGAATTTGGTTCTTATCTACATTAGAAAAGAGCCATCATTACAATATATTAGGTGCTTGGAAGCTGATGGGCCAATTACACATCCAAACGTTAACAAAGGCGATCGGTCTCTTAACAAAACGTCATGAAGCACTGCGTGCAACATTTCAAACCATTGGCGGCAAGCCGGTTCAAGTCATCCGTGAAGACCTTCCGCCATCAGTAACCGTTGCGAATTTCTCATTATTTAATGAAAAAACAAGAGCGAGAAGATTGGAACAGCTGATTCAGCAAGAGGCGAACCGCATCTATGACTTAGAACGGGGACCGCTTGCACAATGGACAATTGTTGATATGGGGAAAGAGGAATATTACTTGCTTTGTGCACAGCATCATATCATTTCCGATGCATGGTCGCTCAGCCTGCTTATTCAAGAATTAGAAGTCGTGTATGGTGCGCTATTATCAGAGAAAACGCCTGAGCTACCTGCACTTGAGATTGAATGGACCGATTATGTTCATTGGGAGAATGAGCAATTAAAGAACCACCATGAGGCTCAGAGCTATTGGCTAGAAACGTTACAAGGAGAGCTGCCGGTATTAGAGCTCCCGTTTGACCGTCCTCGTCCGCCGGTTCAAACATTTAATGGAGCTACAGAGCAAATCGTGATAGATGAACCGCTTGTTCGTCGTTTACATGCCTTGTCGAGACAGCAGGGGACAACACTATTTATGACGATGCTGTCAGCCTATTATGTCCTGCTTCACAAGTTGTCTGGACAAACAGATGTCATTGTTGGATCGCCGATCGCTGGGCGTGATGTCGAACAATCAGAGAAGCTCGTCGGCATGTTTGTCAATACATTGGCGCTGAGACAGGACGTTTCAAAAGCCGATACCTTTGCCGATTTACTGGCAAAGGTGAAAGAAATGACGTTAAAAGCCTTTGAGCATCAGCATTATCCATTCGACAAGCTTGTGGATGACCTTTCAATGGATAGAGACCTAAGTCGTTCACCAATCTTCCAAGTCGCCATGGGGTATGTCACTGATTCGCTGGATATCAACCTAAAAGGACTGACATCGGAACAAGTGATGGTCCATCATACCGTCTCTAAATTTGATCTCACCTTGCATGTATTTGAGCAGGAGGACAAGCTGTCTATCCATGTGGAATATAATACGGATTTATTTGAGCAAGAAACGATCCACCGTATGATGAATTATTATCTCAATCTGTTAGATGGCATGACGGCTCAGCCTGAACGGACATTCGCTGACTTTTGCGTCATGGACAAAACAGAACAGGATGCCATGATCATAGGGAAAAATCAAACTGACACGCCTTATCCAAAGCGTACGCTGCAAGAATTATTTGAAGAACAAGTGCAGCGTGACCCGCACCGGATTGCTGTATCTTATATGGAAGAGCATATGACGTATCAAGATTTAGACGAGAAGGCGACAAAACTGGCTGCCTATTTACAGTTAAAGGGCGTTGGACCAGGTTCACTTGTCCCGATGCTGTTTGATCGTTCGTTTGACATGATGGTCTCAGTTCTAGGGATCGTCAAGTCGGGTGCTGCTTATGTACCGATGTCACCTGAGTATCCAGATGCCCGCATCGGTCTGATCGTTCGCGATACACAAAGCGATATCATTTTAACCCAGTCGCATCTGATCAATCGTTTAGACGATCTGAGCGGCACAAAGATTGAAATGGACAAGCCGTTACCAGAAACAGGCGCAGTGTATCAAAGGGAAAAATCGATTGTAGGAGAAGACCAGCTTGCCTATGTGAACTACACTTCAGGCTCAACAGGCACACCAAAAGGCGTGATGCTTCCTCATGCAGGAGTGGTCCGCTTAGTGAAAGAAACAAACTATATTGAGCTTGGTTCAGAAGATAAAATGCTTCAGCTGTCTAATTATGCATTTGATGCCTTTACCTTTGAATTATGGGGAATGCTGCTAAATGGCGGTCAGCTGGTTCTGATCCCGAAATATGCTGCTCTGAATATGGACGAATTAACTCGTTTAATCAAAACGCATCAAGTCACAGCCAACTGTTTGCCAACTGCATTATTCAACCGGCTGATTGAGCATGATCCAAAAAGTGTGGCTGGATACCGTACATTACTTGTTGGCGGAGAAGCCATGTCTAGTGAGCATGCACGAAAGGCATTGCCACATATGAAGGGTGTGCTGATCAATGCTTACGGTCCAACAGAAAACACAACATTAGCGACCACTTATCAAGTCACACACGTACCGGAGGATGCAAGATCAGTGCCAATCGGTGTGCCAGTCGCCAACTCAACGGTTGTCATACTAGATGATCATCTCAATCCAGTACCAACAGGCGTCAAAGGAGAAATCTATATCGGCGGAACAGGGCTGGCAAAAGGATATTTGCATGACCCAGAGCGCACGAAGGAGAGGTTTATTGACAATCCATTCCCGGCATTAAAAGGGGACAAACTGTATCGTTCCGGTGACCTAGGGAAATGGCGGTCTGATGGCAGTATTGAATACCTTGGCCGAAAAGACAACTTGGTCAAAATTAGAGGCTACCGAATTGAATGTGGAGAAATTGAGACAGCCCTGCTCAAACATCCACAAGTAAAAGAATGTACCGTCATTGCTAAAACGTACGGCAGCTCAAAACGGCTGGCAGCCTACCTTGTCACAGATGGGGGAGAGCCTGTTCCCGGATGGAAAGCATTTTTACAGGAAAGCCTGCCAGGCTATATGATTCCAAGTTACTTTATCGTACTTGACGCAATTCCCGTCACAACGAATGGGAAGGTCGATCAAAAAGCTTTGCCGGAGCCGACAGACGCAGTCTCATCCTCACATGAAGACGATCAACCGGCAACAGAAACACAGCAGCTGATTGTGACAGCTTTCAGTGAAGTGCTTGGTGTCAAACGAGTAGGAATTCATGATTCATTCTTTGATTTAGGTGGAGATTCCATTATGAGTATTCAAGCCGTTGCCAAATTAAAAGAAAAAGGTGTCCGTGTTGATCCGAAATGGATTTTTATGCACCCAGCGCCAGCACAGTTAGCGGCATATTTGGACACAGTACCAGAAATAGGCGAGCCTGTCGAAAGAGCGCCGAAAAACTATGTAATCGAGTTGAAAAAAGGGGATCCGGCTGAACCGAGAATTTTCTTTGCACCGCCTGCTGGTGGAACGGTGATGGGGTATATCGATGTGGCCAAGCTCATGACACATGAAGGAGCTGTTTACGCCTTGCAGTCTCCAGGCTTATATGAGGATGAAGAACCACAATTCCTTCATTATACAGAGCTTGTCACCATTTTTATTGAAGCCATTGAGACATTCTATCGACCAGGCATTGATTATTTGGCAGGGCATTCTATGGGCGGACATCTTGCTTACGGAATGAATCAGAGACTCTGTCATGCAGGAAAAGCGCCAAAAGGATTGATCATTTTAGATACGGTTCCGGTATTAAGAGATGAGGCAGATCAAGCGCTTCATGCCGATATGAACGAAGAAGAAGTGAAAATGCTCGCCCTCGTCCTAGGTATGGGGAACCTCGTCGGCATCAAACCAGAAGCATTACAAGGGCTCAGTTTCCAAGAAGTGAAGCAGAAAATCCTCAAAGAAGCAGAAAAGGATGAAGTCGTTCATCAATTTATGAATGATCACTATTTAGATAAATACTTGCAAATGCAGACTCATAATACCATCATGTCACAAGCCATTGAATTAGAAAAAGACCCATTCTCTGTGCCGTTTTATATTATACAAAGCAGCGATCACGCCACAGATTTCCAGAAGAAATTTGCCGATTGGGAAGCTTACACGAGAGAAACGTGCTCGTATTATCAAATAAAAGGCGACCATGTGACCATGATGAAAAGACCGCAGGCAGATCAACTTGCGCAGATTCTTGAAACGATCGTAAAGGGGTAAGGACGTATGAACCAATTATTTAAAACCTTTGAAAAAAAATCAGATCTCATTCAGCTTATTTGTTTTCCTTTTGCAGGCGGATATTCCGCCTCTTACCGTCCGCTCTTTGAACAGCTGAAGGACACGGCCGAAGTGACAGCAGCAGAGCCTCCGGGTCATGGAACGAACCTCATGCCGCTTGAAACAAGCATTGACCGGCTGGCTGAATTGTATAAAGAAGGACTGACAGGCAAATTAAACCGTCCATTTATTTTGTTCGGACATTCCATGGGCGGACTTGTGGTGTACAGGCTGACTCAGTTGCTAGAAAGGGAAGGCATCGATCCGGCAGCGGTTGTCATTTCTGCCATTCAGCCACCGCAAACAAAAAGACAAATATTGACCCATTTATCGAATGAAGCATTTGTTCAGCATATCGCTGAAATGGGCGGGATTCCAAAAGAATTGTTAGAGAACAAGCCAATGATGGATTACTTTACACCATCCTTACGTGCCGACTATCAAGCATTAGAATCCTTCCAGCACACAGACAAAACAATCATTAAATCACCCGTTTATTTATTGAACGGAAAGCAAGATAAGAAATGCATGGAAGACGCAGACGGCTGGCTAACATGGGCAAACGCCATCGAACGTACTGATTTCGAAGGAGGCCACATGTATATCAACACACACCTCGAGCAGTTCGCAGAACATATGAGGCATGTCATTGAGCAGACAACAAAAAGGCAATTCATCAGTCAATAAAAGAAAACAACGGCCCCGTCAAACGAGGGCCGTTGTTTTCTATGGTTAAATATCATTTTAAACGTAGATAAACTGCTATTTAGGATAACATTTCAAAGAATCTTTTTTCAAGCTGACCTTCATCAAATGTTTCTTCAGAAGGTTTTTTTTCTGAATGAACGATTTGTCCTTCATTTATAAAAAGGATCTCGTCACATAAGTTAGCGGCAAATTGAAGGATGTGCGTAGAAAGAATGATCGTTTTATTTTGAGCCTTAAATTCTCTTAGATGTCTTTTCATAAGAGTCATATTTGCTGGGTCTAGACCGGTAAATGGTTCATCTAATAAGATTATAGCTGGATTGTGTAAGGTGGTTAATATAAAAGAAATCCTCTGCCTCATCCCTCGGGATAGAGAAGAAGAGCGAATATGGGCTTGTTTTTCAAGCCCATATTTTTCTAATAAATGTTGAATCTGTTTTTTATTTAACGGTTGTTCAACTAACATGGATTGATATTTAATCAATTCGAAGCATGTTAAGTTTTCAAAAAGTGTTGGATCATCTTCCATGTAACCGACAGTTGAAAAACCATTTTCTATATCTTTTTGTATGATTAATTCACCTTTATCTGGTGAGATCAACCCCGCGATTATTTCAAGAATGGTTGTTTTTCCAGCGCCATTTTTGCCTAATAATCCAACAATTGAGCCTTGATGAAAATGTAATTCATGAATTGATATTTTGAAGTTTGACTCTGTATATTCCTTGATTAGATCATGAATTGAAAGCATACAATCCCTCACTCGAATAATGTTTTAACTGATTTGCAGTTTTTGTTAATCGTTTTATCCCAAAATAAAAACATGATGACGATGATGATCACTGTACAAACAATCATGATCGTATTTGCCGCAATAAAAGAGGCTAGGTTATATGAGGACATAACGGATAAGCCTAAAATGAAACTGAAGCAAAGGTTTAATGTTAATTTGCTCAGTGTGCTAGGAACTTGATACACATACTCCCATTTAAAATAAGGAAATAGAACAGTAGAACCAACTGTGCATACGCCTATTAAAACGCTACTAACTAACAAAGTAAATATCACATAAAAGGGGTGATCTACATTTATTGTAAAAGTAGAAAAGATAGTATATACAGTACAAAAAAACATATGTAATAAAACGGATAATATCAACTTAGAGTTTATTTTGTTCTTTATAAAGTGAGGTAACCTATGTTTTAAAGGAATAATGGGACCATCAACATCAAAAGAGACATAAGATTGAAGGGCGTTAGAAATAAAAATCATAGGGAACATAACACTAAAAATAAACAAAAAATCATTTTCTATATTCATTGTTTCGATTTGGTTTGTATGAACACCATACAGAATGAGTGTTAATAGACCACCAGATATTGTTAATATAAATAGTAAAACCGACCATTGTATTGGAGGGTTTCTCAAAAGAAGGGTGATTTCAAAAAATAAAATATGATTGAAAGATCTTGATGTTGTGTTTTGATGATGTCTATCCTTCTCCTCTGAATGGAAGATAGGCGAATATCTAATGTTCTTTTTCCAATTGATTAATAAAATAAGACTAGTAAGAAAGATCAAAGCAGCAAGCGTAAGCACCAATTGGTTAGAAAAAGGAATAGAAAATAATTCGAATTTAAAAACAAAAAACATCCAAGCAGCAATGACCCCAGTGGTGATGTATTGAATCATGGGTGTGATTGAAAAGACTCTAGGTCTAGTAAGAAGTAATAATAAGTTCAATCTAAGTAAATATCCGAATAATAACGAGCTAATGCCTAAGGCTCCAAGAATAAAAGAATGATGCAAAGCATGTGTGTTTAAAGTCATGCAGAAAGAACCTAAAAAAAAGCATATAAAACCAATCATGACACCGAAAAATTTACTCATATCTTTCCCGAAAATATATTGATCCATATTCAATTTCAGGATGGACATCTGTTTTTTATCTGAAGAAAATAAGATTCGCATAAGACTTTTATCAAGGTGAATCGTTGTTAAAAAAATGAAAAATGAGATGTAGATGATTGATACGTTTTTGATAAAAAATGCAAGCAGTCCACCTAGGAAGAGTGGTGCTAGTATGTAGTTCATCGCAAATAACACATATAAATAAGGTCTGTTACGTTGATAGCCTCTTAACTCGTTGAGGATCAATATCTTTGTAAATACTATAAATATATGCACTCATAACACGTCCATTTTAGTTTGTATAATAAGGAGAGGTTCTCTCTCCTTATTATACAAAAAAACACAAGACAATAAATGGTTTTGATGTTAGTTTTGTCTAGTTCTTCTGTGTTGAATTCCCCTTCCTCACCACATTCCCGCCAATCACTCCGCCAATGACGAGCACAGCTCCGATGAGGTGAACCATATCAATCGTTTCATGTAAAATAAGCACGCCAGCGGCAATGGTAATGAAAGCAGATAGATTGTTAAAAATACTCACCTTTGCTGCTTCAAGGTGGGAAAGAGCATAGTTTGATAAATACGCTGTGAGCAGTGATGAGAGAATGCCTAAAAAGAGCATAGACCATACAAAGGATGGCTGCGTAAACGGATTGAAAAACTGCGGTAGTGTAGCATGTACCGAGTGCCGAATGAGAGCAGCAGCATTAAAGAAGACAAATCCAAAGAATGTCATCACGAAAGTCAGTTCAATGACATGGAATCGCCGTGTCATCACCCTGGCAAATACGCTATAGGCACTGGATGATAAGGCTGAAAGTAAGATCAGCACATAGCCGATGAGATGAGAATGTTTCACATCAATTCCCTTCACCACAAAGAGGAGCATCACCCCGGACACAGAAAGAATGGTAAACAGCACCTGAATCGAGGTAGGACGTTCCTTTAAACACCATGCTGCAAGCACCATTGTCAAAATAGGGATGGTCGCCTGAATAATGCCGGCCTCTGATGAAGAGGTGAACATCAGCCCCCACACTTGAAATGCAAAAAACAACACAGGATAAAGCAAGGAAAATGGCACAATGTAAATGAGATCACGCCATTGAATGGAAAAACGGTACTTTTTTCGTAAAAATGGAAATAACAAAAGAGCGGCTGCGAAAGAAACGGTAAATCGGTGTGCCAATACATCAATCGGATTCGCTGATGCTAAGGCTACTTTGACAAACAAGAATGAAAAACCAATAATACAGGCGTATGCGATCGAAGCAGCATACGCTTTTTGTTTTGACATATCCATCAGATTTCTCCTTACACGAGCATGCATGCTTCAGTTGAATTGACCGGTTCTGTCTTTTTATCGTAAACGGATCAAGTAAAGTGTACAATCAGAGTTATTGATATCTGTACCGGTACAAGGAGGGTAGTACTGTGAGGAAATATGATCAGCTTGTGTTGAATATAAAAAACAAAATCGAGAGCGGTGAATACAATGCTGGAATGAAAATTCCATCCATTCGTCACTTAGCGGCTCAATATGCTGTGAGCAAAAGCACTGTCATAAAAGCACTAGACACATTAGAGCGTGAACACTTGCTGTACTCTGTAGAAAGAAGTGGCTATTTTGTCGTGAAAACCAATCAGTCAGCCGTTAAGAAGGGCAGCACATGGATTGATTTTGCTTCCTCTGCGCCTGATCCCATTGTGTTTCCATATGTCGATTTTCAGCACTGCATCAATCAAGCGATTGATCTGTATCAAAATGATTTATTTATCTATGGCACCACCAATGGATTACCATCTTTACTGCCAATCATTTCAAAGCGTTTAACGGATTATCAAGTGTTTGCCTCTCCAGAACAGATCGTCATGACTTCTGGTATTCAGCTGGCTTTATCGATTTTAAGCACCATCCCGTTTCCAAATGGAAAACAGACCATATTGGTCGAACAGCCAGGCTATCACCTATTCCTCCAATACTTAGAGAAAAACCAGCTGCCTGTCCGGGGGATTCAGCGGACGGAAAACGGACTCGATCTTCAGGAATTGGAGCGTATCTTCCGAGAGGAGGATATTCGCTTTTTCTATACGATGCCAAGGTTTCAAAACCCGCTTGGAACGAGTCTGTCGAAACAAGAAAAAATAGCGATTGCAGCCCTTGCCGAAGCATATGATGTCTACATCGTTGAAGACGATTATTTGGCTGATTTAGAATTCGATACAAAAAGAGACCCGATCTATTCATATGATCAGGCGGGGAAGGTCATTTATTTAAAAAGCTTCTCAAAAATCATTTTTCCGGGGCTTAGAACAGGTGCTGTCGTCTTACCAAACGAGCTGATTGGCCCCTTTAGTGAACATAAACGGCTTATAGATATCGACAGCTCAATGCTCTCGCAGGCTGCTTTAGAAATTTATTTGAAAAGCGGGATGTTTGAGCGTCATAGAGAAAGGATGCAGGCGACCTATAGAGCTCGATCCAAACAACTTGTGGCCTGTTTGAAAAATGATCAAGGCGCTTATGAGCTGGGAGAAGAGGAGCCAGCTACCCATACCCACGTTCGTGTCGACCGGTCCATTCCGATGAATCAGCTCATTCAGCAGCTAAAAAAGGCTTCTGTGATGGTTCAGCCGATCGACCGCCATTTCATTTCTACTTATCATAAGGAGCCTATACTTCAACTGAACATTTGGCATGTAAAAGAAGAGGATATCGCACGAGGCGTCGATTTGCTCAAGTCATCACTTCAACAAATCACACGTTATTAAGGCGAGACAGCATGTTCTCACAAGTGAGTATCTCGACGTGCTCAGCCGCAGCGGGTTTTCTTGTACAAACCGCCATTTGGTAGGCAGGATCAAGTGAATATGTTTGGACAACGCAAGGGGCTTCGTGATCAGGTAATCTCAAAGTAGCCTGTCCATCCTCTGACAAGCGAGCGGTAAAGGATGAAAGACCATAGGATATTCCCTTCCCTGTCAGCTTAATAAAAGCCTCCTTCATGGACCATAAATGAAAGAAATAGGCTTCCTGCCGGTCTGCCGGCTGTGAGAGTAAATCTTGATATTCGTCAGCTGAAAAAAATCGTTTGGCAATGGCTAAATCAATCGGTTTAATCTCTTCAATATCAATGCCAACAGGCGCATCATCTACTGCGCCCACGACCCAATCACCAGAGTGAGAAAGATTAAAATGAAAAGAAGGAATTTGCCGGACAACAGGCTTTCCATTCCCTTCTGTTTCAAAAATGATCTGTTCCATAGGCAGTGCGTACATCTCATGAATGATGTGACGAATCAGTACCTCACCTAAAAGCGTTCTTCTTGCATCGATCAAAAAACGAAAGCGCTCAGCGGCGGCGCGTTTTTCAAGTGACACAAAAGGCTTCAGCTGTTCTATTTGTTTTCGTGCATTTTTATCATCTAAAGGTTGTAATTGAATAGCGAAAATCTTCATAACGGACCTCGATTTTTTACATTTATTGTACCATTGGATGAACCTCTGCAAAAGAGAAACAGACATCCTGTTCAATGAAAGCACAAAATGACAGGAAGGTGCGGGCGGTTCTCGATATAGTGGAAAAGGAAGGAGAGGGAAAAATGATTCACTTGATCATGGATAGTATCAATTATATGGAAGAGAGGCTGGATCAGCCTTTGCAGATCGAAGAAGTGGCAGAGGCCGCCTGTATGTCTAAATTTCATTATCAGCGGCTATTCCATATGCTGACGGGAATTGCAGTAGCAGAATATATTCGCAAAAGACGATTAACCCTTGCGGCAGAAGAATTCATGACCAAGCAAGTGAAAGTCATTGATGCGGCGGTGAAGTATGGCTATGAAACCCCAGAGTCGTTTGCGAAAGCCTTCAAGCGGCATCACGGATATACACCGGCAGCAGTGAAAACAGGCGAGTTTACAGTGAAAGCCTACCCCCGTCTCTCCTTCGAACTTCAAATAAAAGGAGTCGAACCGATGCATTATCGAATTGTGGAAAAGGATTCATTTTCAATCATGGGCAGAAGACTAAAGACAACAACAAAGAATAGCCAAAACAAACAGGATATTCCCGCCTTTTGGAAGCGTGTCAATCAAGAAGGATGGACGGATTCACTGGCTCATGCAGCTGGAGAACTCGGATATATCGGTGTATGTGCGCATTTTGATGAAACGCTTGAAACATTTGACTATATCATTGGAATTGAGCAAGGTGAGGAAGAACCAGATTCGACCATGACAGTCGAACAGATTCCGGCCAGTACGTGGGCTGTATTTCAGGCAAAAGGGCCTGTCGAAACCGCTGTGCATTCAACATGGACACGTATTTTCACAGAATGGTTTCCTGCCTCAGGATATGAGCATGCTGGGGGAATGGAGATGGAAACGTATCCTTTAGATGGAGAGATAAATTCTCCAGATCATGTGACATTGATTTGGATTCCAATCCGTAAACAATCATAAAAAAGGCAGCGTATCTCGCTGCTTTTTATCCTTGTGTGAGGACGTGAACACCGTTTGGATCGGTCGTATTCATCCCATGAGAATCTATCATCTTCACTTCAAGTAAAGAGAGACGTTCTCCCTTTTTCCAATGAATAGGTTGTGTCAAACCGTCCAGCAACTGATCGACCGTAGGTGTATGAGTCAAATCAGGTACTGCGATCGTCATCTCGGCAATTGCTTCTTCACCAGTTTCAATCACATCTGTCCGCCGCTGCAATTCAAGCCTTAAGCGCATCGGTGTAGAAAGAAACGTTCTTCGCTCCCCAGTCTGGATTGCCCAGTTTCTCTTTTGCGCTTGTACCAGCAGCTGATCATATTCATCATCAGTCACTAGAAAGCCGATGTGATCAAAAAGGACTTTTTTACTATAACCAAATGTGATATTGATCTGTCCCTTTCTCATCTCAATGATTCGGAAAGAGGGCTTCTTCTCTCTAAAATCATCCCATGTCTGCGGAGGGGGAAAGGAACCTTCCTTTGCGAAACGCCCCTTTACTTCAAAGCCTAATGAGGTGTACGCCTTCTCTGTCTCCTCAACAAATGGTGTCCAGTAATGATAATGGAAAAGCTGCATCAGAGGATCATCTCCTGTTTTAAGAATATTGCGTCTATTTAGTTTAGCACAAAACAAGCCATTCATTTAGTAGAATGGCTTGTTCTTATCGGGTAAGGGTCTGAACAGGTTTCTCCGCTGTTTTTGTAATGAGCAGTTGCAAGAGCCGTGTCGATTGTGGCAATGAAAAGCGAAGGACGAGTCCGGTAAAGATAGCCGTCAGAATCGTTCCAATGCCAATCGGGCCGCCGAGCATCCATGCAAATAGGAGCACGGTTAACTCAATACCATTTCGAACCCACTGCACGTTCAGCCCCGTTTTTGCTGAGATGAGCAACATTAATGAATCCCTTGGCCCAGCGCCAAGGTTGGCTGAGACATAAATGCCAACGCCATACCCAGACACAATCACGCCCGTAATAAACACATATAAAGCAGGTAAATACCCATGTGGTGCAGGTAATACTGCATTAAAGAAATCAATAAACACGCCGATCAGCACCATATTGAGCAGGGCGCCGATCTTTGGAAAAGATTTCGTGAAAACAGATGTCAGTGTCACAATCAGTGCACCAATAATGATCGACCATTGTCCAATGGTTAAACCAAAATGCTGAAACAGTCCATAATGAAAAGCGTCCCACGGACCAATGCCAAGGATCTTTCCCTTCACTGTCAGCGATAGTCCAAAAGCAAGTACAACCAATCCAACAAAATAAAAAAACCAACGTAAAAGATGTTCCCGCTTCAAAAGCTTTCCCTTCTTTCTTAAACACTCGATTTCAATCGTAACATACTCGCACGCCCCTTTAAATGGCTTTGCTTAATGTAATCGCTTACTTTGAAAGAGGTAAAAAAAGGCTGTTCTCACATGATGAGAACAGCCTTTTTGATCACACTGGATTCAAAATCCGGTTTAAGAATTGTTTTGTTCGTTCTTCCTTTGGTCGTTTGAAGATTTCTTCCGGAGGACCTTGTTCGACGATGACGCCGCCATCAATAAAAATCACTTCGTCCGCCACTTCTTGGGCAAACTTGATTTCATGTGTGACAACCGCCATCGTCCAGCCTTCTTTCGCTAAATCCTTCATGACCTTTAAGACTTCCCCGACAAGCTCAGGATCAAGCGCAGAGGTTGGTTCATCAAAAAGCATAAGCTCTGGCTGAATGGCAAGTGCACGGGCAATGCCGACACGCTGCTTTTGACCGCCTGACAGCTGGAAGGGATACAAATCTTTTTTATCCTCAAGTCCTACCTTTTGCAGAAGCTGAATCGCTTCTTTTCGCACCGCTTCTTTCGGACGGCGCTGGACTTGGACTGGACCTTCCATCACATTCTCAAGAACAGTGCGATGTGGGAACAGATGATAATCTTGAAACACCATGCCTGACTTCCGGCGAAGCTTGAGCAAATCAGCTTGTTTATTTTTTTTAGAAAAATCAATCGAGAAATCATCGAAGGTAAAGGAGCCGGCATTTGGAATTTCAAGTGCATTTAAACAGCGAAGCATCGTTGTTTTTCCTGAACCTGATGGACCAAGAATCGCCACAACCTGCCCTTTGTTGATCGTAAAATCAATCGACTTTAAAATCTCATTTTCACCAAAGGATTTGTTTAAGCCTTTGACTGTTAGCATGTCGTTCCCTCCTTACCTTGCGACATATCGATCAAGTCGTTTTTCAATTTGGTGTTGAACGAGCGATAGAATGAAGCAGAATACCCAATAGATCAGGGCTGCTTCCATATAAATAAATAAAATTTGATCCAAGTTCGCCGCAGCAATTTCCTGTGATTTACGGAACATCTCTGCCACGAGGATTTGGGAGGCAAGCGATGTATCTTTCACCAAACTAATGAATGAATTAGACAGCGGCGGAATCGATACACGCACTGCCTGCGGTAAAATCACGCGGACGAGCGTTTTGCGATGGGTCATCCCAATCGAATACCCCGCTTCCCATTGTCCTTTTGGAACAGATAGGACGGATGCACGGATAATTTCCGAAGCATACGCACCTACGTTTAAAGAAAAAGCGATGATAGCACTTGGATATGGATCAAGTGTGATATTAAATGTCGGAAAGAAATAGAAAATAATAAACAATTGCACAAAAAGCGGCGTTCCGCGAACGGCCGACACATAGATGGAGAAAATCCATCTGAGGGCTTTAATTTTAGACATTCTAGCAAGAGCTGTCACAAGCGCGATAAAAAGACCAATAATGAAGGCAATGATGGCAAGGGGGATTGTATAATAAATCCCCTGCATCACCATTGGCCAAAAAGATTGCTGAAGAAGATCCCAAGGAATGACGACTCCTAGGGTATTACTTTGTAACATCTTCACCAAACCATTTCTTAGAAATCTTAGCAAGTGTACCATCTTTTTTCATTTCTTTTAATGCGCCATTCACTTTGTCAACGACTTCGCCGCTGCCTTTTCTGAAGGCAAAATACGTTTCTTGTGGATCTCCTGTTTCAAATGCAACTTTTAGGTTTTTGTTACCGCTTGTTTTCAAGTAATTCAAGACAGCTAATTTATCATTGAACGTCAAATCAGCACGCCCTTGCTGAATCAATTGAATGGATTGTGCAAGACCTTCAACCCCTTCAATTTTAGCGCCAGCATCTGTAGCTAATTTGTTATAGTTACTTGTTAATGATTGTGCTGCTTTTTTGCCTTTCACATCAGAAAGTTTCTTGATGTCATTGTTATCTGATTTTGTCACAACAATGGCTTGAGATGTTGTGTATTTGTCAGAGAAATCATATTGATTTTCACGTCCAGTTTTACCAACTTGGTTCGCTACCACATCAAAACGTTTTGAATTCAGACCAGCAAACATGCTGTCCCATTGTGTTTCTTTGAATTCTGGTTTTAAGTCAAGACGTTTTGCGACTTCTGTGATGACCTCGACATCATAGCCAGTTAATTTATCTGTTTTTTTGTCATGGAAGGTGAAAGGAGCATATGTACCTTCTGTACCGATGGTTAATACGCCTTTATCCTGAATGGACTTCCAAAGGTCACCTGATTCCTTAGACCCAGATTGTTTATTTGCGCTGTCGTTTGCAGCTGATCCACATGCTGTGATCAATGCAACACAAGCGCCTAAAATAATGGCAAAGAACATTTTTTTCATTTTATTCCCCACTTTTCTTGTTGGTATTTACAACATATGATCTTACAGAGAAGCAACCTAAAAGTAAAGCATTTGAAACTAGCTTGAGCGAATCTCACCAACTTTATGCCCGCAAATGGTTGAACGGACAAACGTAGATCTATACCCAAATCAAAAAATGAATAAAACAAAACGCATGATCAAGAATGTTAGATAACCTATTTAATGGTAAAATTTGTTGTGATGAGCTCTCTAAGAAAATGAAGTGGTCCTACAGTGAACGAAAGGGAAGTGTGATCATTTGCATACATCGAAACAAAAACCTGTCATGATCTTAATACACGAAATATACGGAATAAATGATCATATGAAGAGTATGATCCATTATTTCGACAAAGCGGGTTTTGAGGTTTATTGTCCTCATTTATTAGGACAGGCGAAACAATTCTCCTATGTCGAAGAGAAAGAGGCATACGGCTATTTTATGAATAAAGTTGGTTTTGATGAGCCGATAATGAGCGTACTGAATGTGGCAAAAGAGTTAAAAACGAAGAATGCCGCGATAGACATATTTCTGTTAGGTTTTAGTGTGGGGGCAACCATTGCTTGGCGATGCAGTCAATATGAGCAGTTGTTTACCGGAGTCATTGGGTTTTATGGTTCAAGGATCAGAGATGACATTGATCTTGTGCCTGCCTGCAAAACGCTGTTATTTTTCCCGGAAGTCGAAGCATCCTTTAACCCCCAGGAGCTTGCGAGTGTTTTGGGGAAAAAGGAAAAACTTCGCGTGACAATAGTAGAGGGAGAGCATGGATTCGCGAATCCATATTCCACGGCTTTTCACGCTGAATCGAAAAATCACTGTTTTCAGGAAATAGATGATTTTATCAAAGGGTGTTTGTTAAAAGAATGAGGTGAAACCAGTGTGTGAAGATGAGGTGCCATGCTGGTTTTTTGTGCAAATATTTTGGGTTCGATTAAATGATCAAATCTACCTCATATTTGTGCGAACATTACTAAAATAAAGACTTTGAGACAGTGACCATAGAAGGAAGCATATTTATTATAAAAGATGTATAATTAGTAGGTTGTTTTGAAAATGGAATGAATCACATGGAGACATGTTTTGATAACAGAGCATCTTAGAAGAAGGAGGGCATCATTGTGGATGTTGGACAAAATCAGCCTGATCAATTGAAAAGGGCGATGACCTCCCGCCATTTATTTATGATTTCACTTGGCGGTGTCATTGGGACAGGCTTTTTCTTAGGAACGGGCTATACGATTGGACAAGCAGGGCCAGTCGGAGCTGTTCTTTCATATATTGTGGGCGGATTGATCATGTATTTAACCATGCTGTGTCTTGGGGAGCTGTCGGTTGCACTTCCTGTGTCGGGGTCGTTTCATACGTATGCGACGAAATTTGTCAGCCCGGCAGCGGGTTTTGCTGTCGGCTGGATTTATTGGCTCGGCTGGGCGGCAACGGTCGCCCTTGAGTTCTTATCAGCAGGACAGCTGATGAGGCGCTGGCTACCGCAAGTAGATGTGTGGATTTGGTGTCTCATATTCGGACTCTGTCTTTTCTTATTAAATGCCCGGTCAGCGAAAGCGTTCGGGGAGTCGGAGTTTTTCTTTTCTACCATTAAGATTATTGCAATTTTACTCTTTATTGGCGTAGGCGGAGCGGCGATGTTTGGGTTTATTGATACAACGAGCGGTGAACCCGCCCCTTACTTCAGCCATTTTGTGAATGATGGGCTGTTTCCAAATGGTCTGCTTGCTGTTGTGGTTACGATGATCACGGTGAATTTTTCGTTTCAGGGAACAGAGCTGATCGGGATTGCGGCAGGAGAAAGTGAAAACCCTGAGAAAACCGTTCCCCGTTCGATTCATCAAACCGTATGGCGTACACTTGTCTTTTTCGTCTTATCTATTTTCGTCTTAGCCGGTATGGTGCCTTGGAAGGAAGCCAGTGTGCTGCAAAGTCCATTTGTTACTGTGTTTGAGAGAACGGGCATTCCTTTTGCGGCAGACATCATGAACTTTGTCATTATTATTGCTTTATTATCTGTTGCGAACTCTGGCTTGTATGCATCGACGAGAATGCTGTATTCCTTATCGAAGGAAGGAATGGCAGGAAAAGCATTTAGACGCGTCAATCAGCGCGGTATTCCGATGAATGCCTTACTGCTCACTTTCCTGTTTACAGGGATTTCGCTGTTATCCGGTTTTTTTGCAGAGAAAACGGTATTTGCCTGGATCGTGTCCATTGCCGGAATGAGTGCCCAGACAGGCTGGATCACGATTACATTATCACAGCTTCTTTTCCGTAGAAAATATTTGAAAGCAGGCGGAAAACTGGAAAACTTAAAATTTAAAACGCCTCTTTATCCGGTGCTGCCAATCATTGCGATTACACTGAATACCATCGTGTTGGTCAGCCTTGCCTTTGATCAAGAGCAGCGCATCGGGCTATATGTCGGCGTACCGCTCATGATCATTGGATATGTTGTCTACCATCGCTATGTGAAAAAGCATCAGGCACAAAGTGAGCCGCTGAAGCTGCAAATCCGCGGAGATGATGAGATCCGGTTTTAAGATCAAAAAAACACTAAATATGTGAGTATGAGATATTTTAAAACACCTCTGATATAAATCTGAAGGTGTTTTTTTCTTGTGATCAATTAGGAAAATGTCATATTCAAACAATCTATTGGACTTAATAATTATTGAAATAATGGATCGGGGAAATGGTGATCTTTAAGAATAATAGATTAAAATAACCTTAAAATTGTAAAATATTCTTGATTTTACCAAATAAAAAAATTAATATTATATTGTATTTTGAAGAACAGCAGTTAGGAGAGAATAAAGTGTTTGTCATTAGTAAAATTGAGAATAAATTAATGTCTGGCCTATATAAAATGGGATCTTATTTAAATGAAAAACATAAGAACGTTATTCAAAATAAATGGATAGTATGGGTTATTATTTTAATAGCATTACTTTCTGGTATTGCTTATGCATTTTATTGTACAAGTAAAGGCTACAGTTTCTCAGGTAAAGTTAAGTGGAACTGGCCAAAAGTTTGGGATATCGGGATAGGTTGTAACGCAAAATAAATTAGTCTTAGGCTGTTCTTCAAAATCTCTATTATTTAAATATAGGAATGATAAATATGATCACTATAAATAACTTAGAAAAAAACTATAATGGTAGCCCCGTTCTGAATAACTTAAGTATAACGTTTGATTCTAAAGGAATCGATATCATTGTTGGAGTAAATGGATCAGGGAAAACTACACTTCTAAATTGCATATGCGATATAACTTCCTTTCAAAAAGGAGATATAAAAATTAATTCTGTTAGCAGAAAGGAAAAAGAAGCAAAACTTAAAATGTTCTATATACCATCTGACTTTTATTTGCCTGAATATTTGTCAGGCAATGAATATGCTGATTTTATTTTTAGGAGATATAGGGATATAAATAAGAAATTATTTGAGTTTATTACTGAAATGTATCATCTGACACCATTTTTAGATGAAAAAATTAGTAATTATTCTTATGGTATGAAAAAGAAATTACAAATAGGGATTGCTTTGGCTTTAGAAGTTGAATATGTATTGGCGGATGAAGTATTTAATGGACTCGATTATGAAAGCTATTTATTGACAGAGTATTTAATAAAAAAATACTCTGCACTTAGAAAATTCATCTTAATTTCACATAACATGGATTTTATTATGCGTAACGAACAGGCCAATGTTTATTTACTGAGCAAAGGCACCTTGAGCACTATTAAGAATGTTGGAGAAATTGAAGGGATCGTAATAAATAATGGAGAATTACAAAAATACTATGAAAAAATTGATGGATTCGTTTCTCGTAACAAAAGTCTTACTTAATGAGATTTGTCATAATTTATTATCAAATAATATTTTCAAAAAAAGGCATAATAGATATCTGTTATTAGGTATTATCTTAGCTGTTTATATTATGTATTTCTATTTAAATATGTCTGAATTAAATAAAATTTTTATAAATAGGAATGAAGTTTCTAATGAATTGAGAAACTCGCTGTTCTCTAGTCTAACTAATATGATCATTATTATCACTGGTGTTATTTATTTAATTGTAACCCTATCCTTCTCCCTTACAAAAAAAATGCAATTTCTGCTAAAGATCCTTCCTTTTGAAAAAGGGAGTATATGGTTTGGTAGCGTTATTTTCAAACTATTATTAAGTTATTGGTCTTTTTTAATTGTTTTCGCAATAATGATCCCTATGTTGAGGTTATTCCACTATAGTATAGGATTAAATTTTTTAATCTTGATATATTGCCAGATTTTATTCGTTGCAAGTATCTGTTTTTATTATTTAATTTTTTATTCTTTAAGTAGCCTTGTTAGATTAAATTTTTTTAATATAAATAATGGGTTATTAGTGTTGTTTCTTTTCCTTTATTATTTCTCTTTTCGTTTTAGAATTGACATGAAATTTCAGACATTTAATATGATTGTTGACCATGCCTTAGTGGTTAAGTTCATGCTTATTTTGTGTATTTTAATTGCTTTATTTGTGCTATGTATCCATTATCTACACACAAAGATTGATAATGATATATATACTTCTAATGATTTTTATATTTTAAAACTGCCTTTTAATATGAAAATGAATAAATTAAATTTAATTATACTCGGAACTATTAGGAGTAAATTAACCATAAGGCTTTTAGGTGTAGTATTTCTGGTCTTTGTATTATCCCTTTTTGATACTAAAAATATTCTCATTTCATTGACTACACTTGCATACATATATCCTATTATTTCATTTTCATCTATTAGATATTTTAATACAACTGTATCATATCGCAAAATGAATTCATTTTTTGGGATAACTTCTTTAAAAGAATCTTTTATTACAACATTTATGAATTTCATAATCAATTTACCACTTGTAATCACATCATTGATATTATCAGGTGATTTCGTAAAAAGTCTCTATTACGGTGTCATTTTATTTGAAGCAGGGCTGATAATGAGTATTATATTTCCGAAAAATAAGAGTTCTTTAAATGAGTTCTCTGCTTCTGTACTATGTATTGTAATGGCTGTAGGACTTTACCTAATTTCAAATAGTGTGCTTATTTTTGTCTCTGTATACTTGTTGCTATTCTCAGTTAAATATTATTTGTTGGAAAGGAGTTATTTAGATGAGGCTGCCTAGGTGGATTTTTTTAGGTACAATTTTGTATTTAGTTGCTTTTTTAATTGATTATATAACGACTCTTTTTTCTATTGATGAGACTGGCGTATATATGTCAAAATTAGGACTGAAAATTGATATGACAATGAATGAAGAAGAATTGTATACGAATTTTTCATTTACATCTCAAATTTTAATTATATATGTTATATATATTCTCTTTATTGTTGCGCTATTTGCTATTATCAAGTCTAAAAAAACAACGAAATAAAGTATGGAAAACCTGATTTTATTTATAAAAGGGTTTATTCTTTTTTATCTTATATTGATGAGTGTGCTTATTATCCATGAAGCTATTCATTTGTTGTTGATAAAAAAATTTCGAAAGAAGATATTAGGGATGAAGCTTAATTTTTTTGGAGCTAGCGTTACATACCTAAATGATAAAGAATATCTTCATATTTTTATCATTTCAGTAGCACCTAATATTATTTTGCCGATTAGTGGAGGGATCTTATTATACTATGATATCAGCATATACTGGAATGCATTTGCATTTATTTGTATATTAAACCTTGTGAATTTGTTCCCTTTTACTGCCGATGGATCCATCATATTATATTCCATAATGAAGATGCTGAAAAAATGAAGGATTATTATAAAAAAAGCAAAAACTGGACATGATGTACTCATGTCCAGTTTTTTATTAATGAACGCCTTTCATCGCTTTCTTAATCACTGGTGTCAGTAATAGCATTACAACGCATAAAACGATGGCCAGCAATCCGATGATACCGAAATAGACGGTTTCTGGCACTTTATCAAACAGTTTGACTACTTGCGCATTGATCGCCTGTGCCATCGCATTTGAAAGGAACCAAAGGCTCATCGTTTGTGCTGAGAAGGCAGCAGGTGCCAGCTTTGTTGTCGCTGACAGTCCAACTGGTGATAAGCAGAGCTCTCCGATCACGACGAGGAAGAAGCTCAGAACGAGCCATAATGGGCTCACAAGTGTGTTCGGACCAGACATGTATGCAGGAATGATCATGATGATGAAGGATAATCCTGCAAACAGAAGGCCGAGTGAGAACTTAATCGGGGTAGACGGCTGTTTCTTGCCAAGTCTGACCCATAACCAAGCAAACACTGGAGACAGCAGCACAATAAAGATCGGGTTCAATGATTGGAACCACGAAGACGCTAGTGTCATCCCAAGGAAATTCAAGTTTGTTCGTTGATCTGCATATGTCGCTAAAATGTTTGAACCTTGTTCTTGAATCGCCCAGAACATCACCGCAGCAAGGAACAATGGAATATAAGCGAGAACTCTGGATTGCTCTACTTCGCTCGTCTTTTTACTGAAGTACATGATAATGAAATAAACAATCGGAATGAGCACACCAAGAACACTGACAAACCAAGTGAATAAATTAATTGTGAGTGCGCCTGTTTGAATGCCAATGACAGCAAAAACTGCGAGCAAGATCACAACCAATGATCCGTAAATTTTGAAGTTCTTACGTTCGGCAGCTGATAATGGATTTGTCACATAAGTGCCGGCAAGACCAAGGTTCGGTTTTTTTGTGACCACAAATGTAATGAGTCCAACAAGCATCCCGACGGCAGCGAGTGAGAACCCGAGGTGGAAATTCACTTTTTGACCGAGTGTTCCGACAATTAATGGGGAGATAAAGCCACCCATGTTGATCCCCATGTAGAAAATACTAAATCCAGAGTCCCTACGTGGATCTGTTTTTGTATACAGGTCGCCAACAATATTTGAAACGTTTGGCTTAAGAAGACCTGTCCCAATAATAATCAGTCCCATACTAATAAAGAGCGCTGTTGCTCCACTTGGCAAAGCCAAAATCACGTGGCCAAGCATAATGAAAACTCCGCCATAAAACACCGTACTGGACGAACCAAATACCCGGTCGGCGAGCCATCCGCCAATAACTCCTGACATATAGACAAGCGCACCATAGACAGACATGATCGAATTAGCGGTTGTCTGGTCGAAGCCAAGACCGCCTTTTGTCACCTCTGTGTACATATAATAAATAAGCAGTGCACGCATGCCATAATAAGAAAAACGCTCCCAAAATTCAGTGAAAAACAGTGTGTAAAGTCCTTTAGGATGTCCAAAAAAACCTTTTTGAGGAACACTTTTAACAATTTTATCGTGGTCAATTGTAGACATGGCATAGATCCTTTCTTAAAAAAAGAGATATGAGAAAAATGATATTCTTGTATAGTTCTTGTGTCAATATAAAACTATTCTAAAACAGGAAAATGTTAGTTCAATAGGCGTAAAGACTCAAAAAAATGAAAAATTCGCTCAAGTGAAAATCATCGGAAAGTTATTCCAGAAGAATTTATATAAAATTTGAAATATCGTACAAGCAAACCTTTTCCACATGCATAGGATGACAAGAGGACATGTGTAAAAAGGAGGGGTTTTCATTGGGGGATGTAAATGAATCTGATCTGAAGAAACCCATTGTCAATGTATTAGACTTTGGCGTGATTGCTGACGGGAAAACGGACTGTACAGCGAAACTGAACGAATGCCTGGAATGGACAAAAGCACAGGGCTACTCCCACGTCTGGCTGCCGAGTGGAACGTATCTAATAGATGCGGTGTACAGGGGGGATCAATTTTTTCCTTTTCGTAATGCCGGCATACGAGTGCCAAGTCATATTTGTATTGAGATGGCATCAGATGCCGTTATCAAAGTGAAACCAAATGATTCGTGGGGATATGCAGCCTTTTATATTGGAGAGGTAGAGCATGTGACCATTCGGGGCGGGCGGATTGAAGGCGATCGTGATGAGCATGTGTACAAGGTACTCCCGCCAGAAAGAAAAACACATGAATGGGGCTTCGGTGTGTGTATTGAAGGTGCTTCCCATGTGAATATCGATCGTGTTCAAATCAACAATTGTACGGGAGACGGCATCATTGTCAGTCCGCACGGTTTATTGACCCATATCGAATCGTACTCGCCTGCTTCGTCTATTCATATTTCTGGCTGCACCATCACTGACTCAAGGCGAAACAATATGTCTATTACAGGCTGTGATGGTGTCATTGTGGAAGACTGTTTGCTTGAAAGGGCAGGGGTAAATGGTGTCGAGCCAAAAATGGGCATTGATATTGAAGGATACGGAGAAAATGCGACCAACTTGGAGGAACCGCTGAATATTCAGATTCGAAACAACATAGTCAGAGGCGGCGCAGCCAGCTCTATCTATAATTTCAATGGCTATGGTGTGATCATTGAAGGTAATCAAACGGACAGCAGTATCTCCTATGGCTTCGCCACTGAAATGATCATTGCGAATAATTTGATTCGTGCAGCGGGTGGGGGCGTGACAAAAGCAGGGATTACGAGCTTAGGCGTGCCGCTTGATCAATCGGAAAACAATGTGATCATTATTGGCAATATGATTGAAGGGTTTGAAAAGGGGATTGATGTGAGGGGAGACAGCGTGCACATCACAGGTAATAAAATCAGTCTTTTTGAAGATGCGGCTGTGTCTGTCTATATGGCCAATCGTATTTTAATAGAAGGAAATCATATTGAGTCAGGGACAAACACACGGCTTAGAAGTACATCGCTGCGTATTTATCAATCAGACAGCATTGTCTTTTCAAACAATACCGTCTACTCTGTCATCGATGCGGCGATGGTCAGAGGAACGAATATTCTCATTCAGCATAATCAATTCAAGGAATTCAGCCGAGGGATATGGGTGCAGGAGGGAGAAGCGGGGATCAACGGCAATCACTTTATTCAAGAAGGACATTCACAGCTCGCATCTTCGTATACAATCAGCGTGACAGGAAATGCAAAGGCTTTCATATGGCAGAATCGTTTTAAGCACTATCAAAACTATGCCGTCTACAGCAATACGACCGCTCCTTTAGAGATTAAAGACAATTCCTTTGAAGAAACGTCCTTATATGTGGTGATGTATATTAAAAATGGCTCACCTCAAATTGGAGATAACCGCTTTTATTTAAATCGTTCGATCGGACAGCCGACAGCCGTTTTTCTTGATGAGGTTGTCTCAGCACGTGTGCTGCGGAATAACATCATTAATCTCTCTCCTCAAAAAGCGATTGCCGTCCGCACCGTATCTTCCACTCATTCGGTGATTGCCCATAACGTACTGGAGCGCAGTCAATTGATGACACACTCCACGGACCGGCTCATCGGAAATATTGAAATTGATCCGCCGTAAACGCCTGTAAATCCCTTTTTTTGGAGGTTCAGAAGGCGGTTGACAATCATGTAAAAAGGGCATATAGTAATAATTATTTTTCATTTTTCACAACATTTGCCCTTTTTTTATGGATAAAACCGATTAATTCAATCAGAAAAATGTATCTTGTAAAATAATCACTTGATACAAGGAAGATATAGAAAGGATGAAGAACAAGTGTCACAGCCGAAACGGAAGCTCAAGCTAGGCGTATTCATCGCAGGAACTGGACATCATGTCGCCTCTTGGAGACATCCGAAAGCAGTACCAGACGCAGCCATGAATCTTGATTACTTTAAACAATTAGCGAAAAAGGCCGAGGAAGGGAAGCTGGATTTGCTCTTTTTAGCCGACAGCTTATCAATTAATCATACATCTCATCCAAATGTATTAACGAGATTTGAACCGCTCACCCTGCTTTCTTCGATTGCAGAGTCTACCTCAACAATTGGTTTAGCAGCAACAGCATCAACTACATACAGTGAGCCGTTCCATATTGCGAGACAGTTTGCCTCACTCGATCATTTATCAGGCGGACGAGCAGCATGGAATGTGGTCACATCTTCTATTGAAGAAACAGCGAAAAATTTTAGCGGAGAAGAGCATTTAGCGCACCACAAACGATACGAGCGAGCTGAAGAATTCGTCGATGTCGTCAAAGGTCTGTGGGATTCTTGGGAAGAGGACGCACTTATCAGAAACCAAGAAACAGGAGAATTCTTTGAGTCTAGTAAGCTTCATGAGCTGCAGCACAAAGGTGAATTTTTCTCCGTACGGGGTCCGCTTAACGTATCACGCACCCCTCAAGGACAGCCGGTGATCATTCAAGCAGGGTCTTCTGAAGATGGTCAAAAGCTTGCGGCTAAAACGGCTGAGCTCATTTTCACGGCACAAAACGATCTCGACAAAGCGAAGGAATTTTACCAAAGCTTGAAGGGGAAAGTAGAGGCTGCTGGACGAGCGAGAGAAGATGTCAGCATCATGCCGGGCATCTTCCCAATCATTGCCGATACAGTAGAAGAGGCAAAAGCGAAGTATGAAGAATTACAAGAGCTGATTGTTCCAGAGATCGGCCTTAGCATTTTACAAAACTACTTAGGGGGTATTGATCTTTCGCAGTATCCACTAGACGAACCGCTTCCAGAGATTGATCCAAGCGCGTCAAATGCCGTGAAAAGCCGCTTTGACCTTGTGATGAATATGGCGAGAAAGGACAACCTGACCATTCGCCAGCTCTACCAATCTGTTGCAGGGTCCCGCGGGCACCATATCTTCATTGGAACACCAGAGCAACTAGCAGATGTGATGGAGACATGGCTCGTTGAAGAAGCAGCCGACGGTTTTAACGTGATGCCGCCATTATTGCCAGAAGGCCTTGATGCCTTCGTAGACCGCGTCGTTCCGATCCTTCAGGAAAGAGGCCTGTTCAAAACAGAATACACAGGACAAACTTTACGAGAAAATCTCGGATTAAAACAGCCAAAAAATCGCTACACGACATAAAGGTGAGGTGACTAACGTTGGGATATACGTTTCGTCTGGCAACTGAGGATGATATAGAAGCGCTGCTTGAACTGACAACAAGAGCCTATGAACCGATTCGTGAGCTCGGCATCCAGTTCCAAGCAGCACATGCAGATGTCGCCCTCGTTCAGAAAAATGTACAAAAGAACCTTTGCTATGTAATGGAAGAAAACGGAGAGCTTCTCTCCACCTTATCACTCCGTATGCCTTGGGGAGAACAGCCAGGACCATTCGGCGTTCCGCATATATGGTGGTTTGCTTCAGAACCAGCGGCAAAAAAAGGCACAGGCTCAGCCTTGCTTGAGTGGGTTGAAACGGAAGTGCTAAGGGACACACTAAAGGTACCGTTTGTCTCTCTTGGGACAGCTGATAAGCATCCGTGGCTCATGGACATGTATGAGCGTAAAGGCTATGTCAGAGCAGGTGAAAAGGATCTAGGCAAAGGCCATATCACCATTTATTTTAAAAAACAATTACGATCAGATATTACACAACCATAAGAGGAAAGAAGGGTGTACGAACATGAAAAACAAAAAGTGGCTAGTTGTTTTATTTGCGGCAATGCTTGCGGTGTTAGCAGCATGCGGCGGGGGCAATCAGAGTGAAGGCAAAGATGAGAAAGTGCTTAAAGTGGGCGCTACAGGACAAAGCTATCCATTTGCTTATAAAGAAAACGGCAAACTAGTAGGATTTGATGTCGAAGTCACAGAAGCCATTGCGAAAAAACTAGGCTACAAACTAGACTGGCAGCTGAGTGAATTCAGCGGACTGATGGGCCAGCTGACATCTGGTAAGCTGGATACCGTATCAAACCAAGTTGCGATTACAGATGAGCGTAAACAAACGTTCAACTTTACAGATACGTATGCATACGCAGGAACACAAATCATTGTCAAGAAGGACAACAAGGACATTAAAGGACTTGACGACTTAAAAGGAAAAACGGTGGCGGCTGTTCTTGGCTCAAACCATGCCAAAAACCTAGAGAGCAAAGACCCAGACAAGAAAATCAACATCAAAACATATGAAACACAAGACGGTGTCTTAAATGAAGTTGCAAATGGCCGTGTAGATGCTTACGTCAACGGACGCAGTGTCTTGTTAGCTCAAATTGAAAAAACAGGACTTCCACTCAAAATCGTCGGCAACCCAATCGTATATGAAGAAGTCGGCTACCCATTTGCCAAAGATGAAAAGCACGACAAGCTAAGAGAAGAATTCAATAAAGCGATCAAAGAATTAAGAGAAGACGGAACACTGAAGAAATTGTCTGAGAAATATTTCAAAGACGATGTCACAGTGCCGATTAAAAAATAACAACAGCGGCGGTGAAAAGCAGACATGAATCACATTGATTGGCAGTATATGGTGACGGTTTTTCCAACCTTGATTCAATACTTGCCGATAACGATCTTCATGGCGATTGTCTCCATGGTATTTGCCATTATCATTGGTGTGGTATTCGCGCTTATAACGAAAAACCGGATACCTGTCTTATACCAATTTGCCAAGCTGTATATTTCTTTTTTCAGAGCGGTTCCAACTTTGGTTCAGCTCTTTCTCATTTATTTTGGTCTTCCGCAGCTATTCCCTGCGATGACCTCAATGGATGCTCTAACAGCGGTCATTATCGGTTTAAGTATTAAAAACTCAGCGTACTTAGCAGAAATTTTTAGAGCGGCTCTTAATTCAGTGGATGAAGGGCAGCTTGAGGCGTGCCTGTCTGTCGGCATGACAAGATGGCAGTCTTACGTCAGAATTATTTTCCCGCAGGCCGTCAGAAATGCCATTCCAGCGACGGGGAATACCTTTATTGGTCTTTTAAAAGAAACATCGCTTGCCTTTACCATTGGGGTGGCAGAAATGTTTGCGCAAGGGAAAATGATTGCATCGGCCAACTATAAGTACTTTGAAACGTATTTAGCGGTTGGCATTGTGTATTGGGTGCTCACCATCATTTATAGTTTCCTGCAAGACCTATTTGAACGAAAAATCAGCAAACCTTACCGGAATTAAGGAGGTGTGGACATGATCAAGCTCACCAATTTGAAAAAATCATTCGGCGACCTTGTCGTCTTAGACGGAATTAATCTTGACGTGCAAAAAGGGCAGGTTGTGGCCATTATCGGACCTTCTGGCTCCGGTAAATCAACATTGCTGCGCTGTCTAAATCTATTAGAAACGCCAGATGAAGGTACGATTGAAATTGGCGATGCGAAGCTGAATGCGTCTAAATATACACGTAAAGAAGCCCATCACCTGCGTCAGCAAACGGCCATGGTGTTTCAAAACTATAATTTATTCAAAAACAAAACAGCCCTGCAAAACATTACAGAGTCACTGCTTGTGACGAAAAAAATGACAAAACAGCAGGCAAATGAAATTGGTATGAAGCTATTGAAACAAGTAGGGCTAGAACAAAAAGCTGACAGCTATCCGGTCACACTATCCGGCGGTCAGCAGCAGCGAATCGGGATTGCCCGTGCGTTAGCGGTCGATCCACATGCGATTTTGCTGGATGAACCAACGTCAGCACTAGATCCAGAGCTTGTTTCAGGTGTGCTTCAAGTGATTAAATCCATTGCCATTCAAGAAACGACGATGATCATCGTGACACATGAAATGGCGTTTGCAAGAGAAGTAGCAGATCATGTGATTTTTATGGCAGATGGTCATATCATTGAGCAGGGAACGCCAACCGAACTATTTGACGAAACGAAGAATGAACGAACAAAACGATTTATCCAAAAAGAAGCAGCGGCTGAAGAAGCATAAGCTGCTTTTTACTCTTTAGAGGGGTGAGTATCAGTGAAATCATTAGGAAATCAAGCTTTAAACAAACGTTTAATTAACATACGCCGAGCGCTTCATGAGCATCCAGAGCTGGCATTTGAAGAATATGAAACGACCAAAAAACTACGAGGCTGGTTAGAAGAGGAAGGGATCACTGTACTCGATTTTCCAGATCTTCAAACAGGGGTCGTTTGTGAAATCAAAGGAGAACAAGAGGGACCAACGATTGCTCTGAGAGCCGATATTGACGCACTTCCAATTGAAGAAGCATCTGGCGAACCATTTTCTTCAAAGATACAAGGAAAAATGCATGCATGCGGTCATGATTTCCATACCGCTTCGATTTTTGGTGCGGCCGTCCTATTAAACGAACGGAAACATGAGCTCAAGGGAACAGTGCGCATTTTGTTCCAGCCGGCTGAGGAAGTGGCGCAAGGAGCGAAACACGTCATAGAGGCAGGCGTCTTAAATGGAGTGGATGCGATATTTGGTATGCACAATAAACCTAACCTGCCAGTTGGCACCATCGGGATAAGAGAAAAAGCATTAATGGCGAGCGTCGATCGCTTTGAAATTGACATTCAAGGAACGGGTGGTCATGCTGGAATTCCAAATCACACAATTGATCCGATTGCCATCAGCGGTCAGATCACAAGCGCCCTACAGCAAATTGTCAGCCGCCGCATTAGTTCTTTGCATCATGCGGTTGTCAGCATCACACGTATTCAAGGCGGCACATCATGGAATGTGATACCTGATCGCGTCGAGATGGAAGGGACCGTTCGGACGTTTGAACCTGAAGTGAGAGCGATGATTCCAGATCTCATGAAACAAATCGTGAGCGGTATCGCAGAAGGGTTTGGCGCAAAGGCAGATGTGAAATGGCATCCGTATTTGCCTTCTGTGATGAATGACGAGCGTTTGACAAAGGTTGTGGAAGAAACAGCAGGAGCGCTTGATCTCGCAGTAGTGGAGGCAGAGCAGTCACCAGGCGGAGAAGACTTTGCCCTTTACCAAGAACGCATTCCAGGCTTTTTCGTCTGGATGGGGACGAGCGGTACAAAGGAGTGGCATCACCCTGCCTTTACGTTAAATGAAGACGCACTCCCTGTTGCCGCTGCCTTCTTCTCCGAGCTTGCGGTTCGGGCGTTGGAGTCAAGATCATGGAACTAACGAAACAGCTCGCAGAGGCAGTACTCTCTGCTGATCCGCTGCAAGATCAACGAGCCATTCAAATGGCTCGAAACGGTCTATTAGACGCTGCGGCAGCAGCGCTTGCTGCAAAAGAGGATGAAGGGATTCAGAAGCTCATGACGCTCGTGGAACAAGAAGGCGGCGCGGCTCAAATTCCTGTCATTGGACAAGGGAAGAAGGTCAGCCGTCAATCCGCAGCCATGCTAAATGGCTACCTGATTCACGCCCTTGATTATGATGATGTGCATTCTGATGTGAGAGGACACCCAAGTGCAGTGATCATTCCGGCCTTGCTTTCCCAGCTGACCAACGGGGAGGCGTACGGTGATCGATTTCTAGCAGCCTACATTACTGGCGTCGAAGTGATGGCAAGGCTAGGTGAATCCATTGGCAAGTCGCATTATGAGCGGGGCTGGCATAATACCGGAACTCTCGGAGCCATTGCAGCGGTCTGTGCGATTGGTTATTTGAAACAAGTTTCACAGAAAGAGCTGGCGAAAGCGATCGGTTTTGCTGGTGCGCAATCAGTTGGAATGCGAAAGCAGTTTGGGACTGATATGAAACCATTGCAAGCCGGCTTAGCCGCTAAAACAGCCGTATGGTCCATGGATTTAGCTTGCTCAGGTTTTGGCGGGAGTGAATCGCTTCTAGATGGGGAGTTGGGCTTCTTTTCTCTCTATGGGGATCAGAAACTGGCGGAAAGACGTCTGCTAGAGGACTATGGCACTGCATGGCGTATCGTGTCGCCAGGTCTATGGTTTAAAGTGTATCCGTTCTGTTCAGCGGCGCATCATGCAGCCGATGCGATCGAGTCATTAGTACAAGAACACTCTTCCTTACAGGAGAAGATCGTACAGGTCGACGTCATGTTTCCGCCTGGCGGAGATGCCGCACTCACGGAGCGGACACCTTTGACGGGAGAAGAGGGACGATTTAGTGTCGAGTATGTCATCGCACTAGCAGTGTTTGGACAACCTTTATCACTGGATGCTTTTACGAAAAAAAACATTTCACCAGAGCTGCGGGCATGGATGAAGCGGGTAAATAGAGTGTATGATCAAACGACACAACCCCATCCAGACGCAGTGCCAAAAGGACGATTTACGATTGTAAAGCTCAACTTATCTGACGGCACCACCATCAGCAAACGAGTCGATATCCCCCGGGGAGCACCAGGCTGTGCGTTATCGACAGAAGACATCATACAAAAGCTAAGCAGCGTCACCAGCACATCACAGGCAAAGCAGCTTTTACAGGCGGTTGAAGAGGGGAATGACGCTGCTTACTTGCAACTGCTGGCATGACAAGGAAAAGGGCTCATCAATCAGATGAGCTCAGCGTGTAGACAAACCCTCGCATTCTTTGTCAGTTCTGCGTGCTGGTGCTCACGAATGTCAAATTCGCTCCGCGCCAGTACTCGTCCTTCCTAGACTGCAAAGATTTTCTATCACGCTGAAAAGAAGACAAAGGACTAAAATCAAGTTCATTTTAGCCCTTTGTCAACAATTTGGGCTCATCAATCAGATGAGCTTTTTTTCATAACAAAAATCAATGCGGGTCACCTCGACACCCAGCTCCATCAAAAAGTATGAATAAAAGATGACCAAAGCATGATAAGTTCATGAAATCGTATCAATCCAATTGAGATTTGAGAAGGAACATGTAAAATAAAGCTACATAAAGAAAAACAAAGGCAACAGCGGAGGCTGATGATGAAAATATTAATGATTGAAGATAACCAGAGTGTTTGTACAATGACGGATATGTTTTTTCAACGAGAAGGGTTTCAAGCGGAATTCGTCCATGATGGATTAGAAGGATTGAATCGATTTAAGCAAGAGGAGGATTGGGATCTGCTCATCTTAGATGTCATGCTTCCTTCAATGGATGGACTGACCATTTGTCAAAAAGTACGCCAGATTAGTGATGTTCCGATTATTATGCTGACAGCAAAGGAAACGGAATCTGATCAGGTGCTGGGCTTCGATCTTGGGGCAGATGATTATGTGACAAAACCCTTTAGTCCGCTCACCTTAATGGCAAGAATCAAAGCAGTGAAACGACGTTTTGCTCAAACAACATCTACTGAAGAAGGAGCGAAAGAGGACGAACGGCTGGAGACTGAACATTTTCAGTTAGATAAAAAAACGAGAGAAGTGTTTCTAGAGGGGAAACGGATCGAAAATTTAACGCCAAAGGAATACGATCTGCTGTGCTTTTTTATACAGCATCCTCGGCAAGTATTTTCACGAGAACAATTGCTTGAGCAAATTTGGGGATACCAATTTTATGGTGATGAACGAACAGTTGATGTTCATATTAAACGGTTGCGCCAAAAAATCGGAGACGGACCTAAGCCCTTTCTGTATACGGTATGGGGCGTAGGGTATAAGTTCGATGAAGATTAAATATTTTTACCAGTTGCTGATTAGTCACCTTGGGTTATTGCTCATTGCCATCATTATTATCAGCACCTTGATGTCTCATTTTGTGAAAGATATTGCTTATCAAAATAGGGTAGACGAAATGAGTTCGTATGGGAATGAAATTTTGGAGAATTTTAAACAATTGTCGAAAGCCGAGATGAACTTCCGTTTGCGTCCATTTGAAGACATTCTTTCGACGAGACAAATCCGTTTTTTCGTCTTTGATGAAAAAGGGACTGTGCTATCTCAGCAGCAAGAGATGCCGCCGCATGAAGCGTTACTCACAAAAGATTTGTGGGCCAAGCTCGCAAAAGGAGAAGAAATTATTGTCAAGCGAAGTGATTCACGCCGGCTTGATCAAGAAGCATCACTTGTGGCACTTCCTGTCATGGAAGACGGAAAGCTGAAGGGCGGGGTGGTGCTCATAGCTCCTATTCAAGGAGCAGAAGAGCTGATTGCTCAAATGAATCGGTATTTATATATCATCGTGTTTGTGGCATTGACGATTACCTTTATTCTCAGTCTGTTTCTGTCGAAGTTCCATGTGAATCGTATCAAAAAACTGAGAGAGGCAACTGAGAAAATTGCGCATGGTGACTACAACATTCATCTTGAAAACAAACACCTTGATGAAATTGGTACACTAGGTGAGGATTTTAATATGATGGCCAATCGTCTTCAACGGTCAAGAGAGGAAATTGACCGGCTCGAAAAGCGTAGGCGACAATTCATTGCGGATGTGTCTCACGAATTGAAAACACCGCTGACGACCATTCGAGGATTGGTCGAATGGCTGAATACTGCGGATGTGCCGGCAGAAGAGAAAGAGAAATGCTATGCGCTCATCACTGATGAAACAAAACGAATGCTTCGTCTCGTCAATGAAAATATGGATTATGAGAAAATCAGGTCGAATCAAATCACCCTTCAAAAATTTCACTATCCACTCATTGATACGTTTGAAGTGATTAAGGAGCAGCTGAGCCGAATGGCTGAAGAGAAAAACAATCAGCTCATGGTAGAGGTTCACCCTGAACAAAAGGTATACGCAGATTATGACCGGCTCATTCAAATTCTCGTCAACATCACAAAGAACGCCATTCAATTTACAGAAGGCGGCCGTATTTCTTTGAGAGGGAAAGAAGAGAATGGGGAAACGATCATTGAAGTAGAAGACACGGGAATCGGCATTGCACCTGAAGAAGTCAAACACATTTGGGAACGTTTTTATAAAGCGGATATTTCGAGAACGAATACACCATATGGAGAATACGGACTTGGATTGTCGATTGTCAAGCAGCTTGTGGACTTGCATGACGGACAGATTGATTTAAAAAGCGAAAAACATAAAGGAACAACATTTATCATTCGTTTACCGCTACCACAAGAAAAGGGCTAAACTCCGTTTAGCCTCAGCGTGTAGACAAACCCTCGCATTCGGTGTCAGTCCTGCGTGCCGGTGCTCACGAATGTGAAATTCGCTCCGCGCCGGTACTCGTCTTTCCTAGGGCTGCAAAGGTTTTCTATCACGCTGAAAAGAAGAGAAAGGGCTAAACTCTGTTTAGCCCTTCAGGCTGTCGAGAAAATCTCGACAGCTTTATTTTTTTCCTTAAATTTTCCACTATCCCATTTTATAATAGAGAAAAGCATACTAAAGGAAGGTGTTTTTCTCATGTTCCACACTAGAAATTCTTCTCAGCACGAAGCCGAATTTGTTTTGCTAGATCAATTGGTCGAAGAGGATCACCTGCTTCGTAAAATTGATCAGTACATTGATTTTTCATTTATCATAGACAAAGTAAAACCATATTATAGTGAGAATAAAGGTCGTCCCTCACTTGATCCACTTATTTTGTTTAAAATGATGTTTATTGGATACCTGTACGGTATCCGTTCTGAAAGACAACTTGAAAAAGAAATTTACTATAACATGGCGTATAGATGGTTTTTAGGTTTAAACATCAATGACCCCGTTCCCCATCACTCGACCATTAGCTGGAATCGTCGTACTCGATTTAAAGATACAACCATTTTTCAAGACATTTTCGATGAAATTGTTCTTCAAGCCATCAATCACGATATGGTTGGAGGGCGCGTTCTTTTTACTGACTCCACTCATCTTAAAGCCAATGCCAATAAACATAAATATACAAGAAAAACGATTGAACAAGATACCCAGAACTATATAAATGAATTAGAAGAAGCGATCCAAGAAGATCGGGTGGCACACGGAAAAAAGCCCTTAAAGGTAAAAGAGGAGGTGAAAACGGAAAAAGACATTCGTCAAAGTACGACTGATCCTGAAAGTGGCTATCTTTATCGTGAAAACAAACCAGAAGGCTTTTTCTACCTAGACCACCGTACAACGGATATGAAGTACAATATCATCACAGATGCTCATGTCACGCCTGGCAATGTCCATGATTCCGTTCCGTATCTTGAACGATTGGATCACCAAATCGCAC
>NZ_JBQEPF010000020.1:0-55428 GCF_052045575.1 Bacillus sp. 22190
CTTCAGCGCCGATGGTAGTTGGGGGTTTCCCCCTGTGAGAGTAGGACGCCGCCAAGCTTTTCAAAGGATCAGTTCCAATCGGAACTGGTCTTTTTTGTATTTTAAAAAAGGAACAAACACTCGATCTGGCATGGATACATATACTAAACTATCATCTAAAACATTCTTAATTTTGTATACAATTGAAAGCGCTAGGGCATACTGAAGCTATAAGTGGAGGTGTCACAATGAGCAAAAAAGAGCGAGAAGCAATTTGTTTGATTTGTGAAGAGAAAAAAACAAAGGGAATTTATTTATATCATCAGTTTTTATGCCGAGATTGTGAACGGAAGTTAATTTCTACATCAACCTCGGATCCTAGTTATGCTGATTATGTAAGAAAGCTTAAAAATCTTCATACGCCGCCTTTGTATTCATAGACCATTAGATGGTCTTTTTTTATGGGCAATCGGGGATTGGGCCTGTTTTTTGGAACTTAGTTTGGACATCAACCGTAATAAATAATAAGATAAACAGAGAGCCTGATTATTCATAGGAGTCGATGAACATGAAATCAATTTTTTACACATTTGTATGGGCCGTTCTCTCTACTCTTTTTTCGCTGGTGATTTTAACTGTCAGTATTGGTGTTTTCCATCATCATGTTGGATTGTCGATACTGTATGCGATGATTGGGTGGGGTGTGATGTTTGCAGGAAGCCGATGGGCTGCCTTCCAGTTGTTTTTGAAGAAACACGGACTGTCTCGCAGTGATTATGTATATATTAAACAGCATTTAAAAGAAGCCGGGCAAAAGCTGGTTCGTTTGAAGAAAGCTTTATTTGCTGTGAAGAACGTACAGACGATCAAGCATAATTATGAAATTCTTCGGCTTGCACGACGCATCTATACGATAACAAAAAAGGAACCGAACCGGTTTTATGATGCACAGCGGTTTTATTTTGAGAGTTTGGATTCTGTTGTTGAATTAACTGAGAAATATGCACTGCTGTATAATCAGCCGAATCGTAGCCATGAGCTTGAAATGACATTAAGCCAAACTCGAGTCACGCTGACTGAACTGCAAAAGCAATTAACGAATGATTTACAGCAAGTTTTAGGAAGAGATATAGAAGCACTTCATATTGAACTTGAAGTGGCCGATAAAATGATTAAAAAATAGACATGAAAGGAGTCAAACTCGATGAAACCAGAAGATCCAGTCATACCACCAGCCCCATCTACTACAGATCTTCCGTTTCGGGTGTTTGATACCTTATCTGATGAGGAAAAGCAGGAGGCGCTACAGCGAGCTGAGAAGATCCCTGGCCATCCACAAAAACTGCTTTTCTATGGCACACGTGTGCAGGAACGATTGTTAGAACAATCAAAACAAATGATGCAATATGTGGAGAAAAAAGATATTGAGCAAATCGGAGATGTTCTCGAGTCCTTTTTACAGCAACTGCATTTAGTGGAGCCAGAGGATTTATTGCCAAAGAAGCGGGGCTTTTTTTCAAGGTTGTTTCAGCGAGAAAAGCGTTCGACTCAGGAGATCATATCTCGTTTTAAACAAGCGGAAGCACAGATAGAAAGATTGTCAGCAAGGCTTCGTTACGCAAGAGGCGTGTTAATTTCGGACCATAAGTTATTGGAGCGTTTATTTGAAGAAAATCAATCATACTTTCAAGAGATGACGTTACAGGTTGCAGCAGTTGAAGCAAAATTGTCGCTGTTAGAGCAAAATGCCCTAACAGAATCACAGTCACATGATCGGACATTAGAGGAACAATTGATGAGTCGGGAAGTCGATGAAGAAGAATATATGGAGAGATTAAAAGAACGGAAGTATGATTTGTTGTTGAGCCGTCAAATCGCACTGCAATGTAATGCCCAAATTCGAATGATTCAGCATACAAACCATACATTAGCCAATCATATTCAATCAACTGTTTCCGCATCAATTCCTTTATGGATCAACCAAATGTCGATTGCGTTCAATCATATTCAGCAGCGAGCCAATTCAGCGCTTGAGCAGCGTATCCAGCAAACATATGAACAGGTATCGAAGCAGCAAGGACAGCTGCTTGAAGATGCATCCTTAACGCCTATAGATACGTTGAAAAAGGTTCAGCGTCAATTGGCCGAAACATTGCAGGAAACGTTGCAGGTAAAAGAACATGGGAGCCAAGAACGAGCTCAATTAAAAAGTAGCATGCATGAGGCAGAGCAGAAGCTGGTGAATCATAAACCAATAAAGGAATGAGAATCCATCTTTCAGTTCACTTGTTTGAACGTTATAATAGATATAAGATATCGTTTAAGTGAAAAGGGTCGATTTGTTTGAAAACACCTTTATATACAGCATTATCACAACATGCGGAAAAGAAGCCCTATTCTTTTCACGTTCCGGGACATCACAATGGAGATGTCTTTTTTGATGAGGCACGGTCCTATTATGCATCCATTCTTCAGCTGGATGTGACAGAACTTGAAGGTCTAGATGATCTTCACCATCCGACTGGGGTGATTCAAGAGGCAGAGGATTTATTGGCAAAGCTATATGGAGCTAAACAAAGTTTTTTCCTTGTGAATGGCACAACCGTTGGCAATTTGGCAATGGTGATGTCTGCGTGTCAGGCTGGGGAGGGCATTTTCGTTCAGCGAAATTGTCATAAGTCTGTGTTCCATGCGATTGAGCTTGCGGGAGCGACGCCTATTATGTTAGAAACTGAGAGTGATCCGTACTTGCACGTCCCAACCCATGTGACGGAGGAAACAGTCAAACAAGCTATGGAGACACATCCTAACTGTCGGGCAATCGTTTTGACATATCCGAACTACTACGGACATGCAGCTGATTTATCAGGGCTCATTCAAATGTGTCATGAAGCTGGCATCATTGTATTAGTTGATGAGGCACATGGTGCTCATTTTGTATTAGGCGGTGCCTTTCCTCCATCTGCCCTTTCCTATGGAGCAGACGTGGTGGTACAATCAGCACATAAAACCCTTCCGGCAATGACGATGGGGTCTTATCTCCATCTTCAAGGAGACCGAATGGATGTGAAGCGGATAAAGACGTTATTAACGATGCTTCAAAGCAGTTCACCTTCCTATCCAATTATGGCTTCGTTAGATGTGGCGAGAGCTTATGTGGAGGAGTTGAAGGGAAAAGGGTTAATGGACGAAATCATGAGAGACTTGGCAAAGCTGAAAGCACAGTTCAATATGATCTCCAATCTCGAAGTGGTTGAGTCTGACTCTTTACCTATGGATCCATTAAAATGTGTCATTCGTTCAACAAAAGGGCTGACAGGCTATGAACTCAAAAAGGTGCTTGAGTCGGTGGAGGTTCACCCAGAACTTGCGGATGAACATCAAGTGTTACTCGTTTTTGGTCTAAGACAGACAAAGGACATTCCTTATACAGCTATAGAGCAGGCTCTTCAGCAAAGTGATTCATTGCTTGTAAAAAAAGAGCCTCAAACGGGATCGCTCTTCTTAGAGGACGATCAGCAAAAGCGAGATGTAGAAGCTGTTCCATTCGAAAAAGCAGTTGGCCGGATTAGTGCAGAATCGGTCATTCCCTATCCGCCCGGCATTCCTTTGATGATTAAAGGAGAACCGATTGAATCAGATCAAATTGCGACGTTAAGCCGTTTGCTTGGGCATCAAGTTCATGTGCAAGCAAGTCAGGTGATTCACCAGAGAAAATTATATGTTTATATAGAAGAGGAGACACTATGAGCGGTATGTTTATTACGTTTGAAGGACCTGAGGGTGCTGGAAAAACGACAGTGATTCGAAAAGTGTACGAAGAAATGGAACGTCAAGGCTATGCAGTGATGGCGACACGTGAGCCCGGAGGCATTGACATTGCAGAGCAAATTCGTGAAGTCATTTTAAATGAAAAAAATACAAAAATGGACGCAAAAACAGAGGCATTGCTTTATGCAGCAGCTAGAAGGCAGCATTTGGCTGAGAAAGTAGAACCGGCATTGAAGCGGGGGGAAACTGTTTTATGTGATCGTTTTGTCGACAGCTCCCTTGCTTATCAGGGCTATGCGAGAGGGCTTGGGATTGAAGAAGTCAAATCCATTAATGATTTTGCCATTGATGGCACGATGCCGCAAATGACCATTTACTTTTCCATTACACCAGAGGAAGGTCTAAAGCGAATTGATGCCAATCAAGGAAGAGAAAAAAATCGATTAGACATGGAAACACTGAATTTTCATCAAATGGTCAGAGAAGGATATGAGCTTCTGATTGCGCAATCACCAGAACGATTCCGTGTAGTAGATGCGTCTCAGCCTGTACAGGATGTCTTTAATGAAGTGTTTCAACTGATTCAGGACACATTAAAGAAAAATCAAATATGACCTCATTCCCAATCGTTGTTATAATATAGAGGAAGACATCGGCATGTCACCTGTGCCTAAAATGAAGGAGGCCATTCAAATGAAATTAATTGTTGCCGTTGTACAGGATCAAGATAGCAGCAAGTTATTGAAAATATTGACCGAACATCAATTCGGCGTGACAAAATTAGCTTCGACTGGTGGATTTCTAAAGTCTGGGAATACGACTTTTATCATTGGTTGCGATGATGTCCGAGTGGATAAAGCGTTACAGCTAATCAAGGAAAATTGCCGTAAACGTGATCAAATGATCGCGCCTGTATCACCAATGGGTGGAAATGCAGATTCATATGTACCATACCCTGTTGAGGTTGAAGTTGGTGGAGCTACCGTCTTTATTCTGCCAGTTGAACAATTTCATCAATTTTAAGGATGGGTTGCTGTGAAAATTAATCAAGATATGCGGCTGCTTTTAGAAAAGCGTGAACTTCAAGCGATGAAAGGAAGCCAAACTTCAGCATCGTTTAAATCATCGATGGAGACACAAAGCGGTAAACTGCGTTTAGAGCAGCTGACAGTCATGCTGAGCGATATCGAAGTCTTCGGCAAGAAACTGACAAAGTCACGAAACCTTAAAGATTTGGCTAGGTTTAAAGGACTTGTGAAACGCTTTGTAAAAGAAACAGTCGATAATGGATTAAATATAGAGACATCAAGGAGCTTTGACATTTATGGCAACACGCGAACACTCGCTTTAGTCAAAGCATTAGATGAAAAGCTGATTGAGTTAACAGAGGATATGATGAATCAGGAGAAACCCTCGATTGATTTGCTTGAACGTATTGGAGAAATAAAAGGTTTATTGATTAACCTTTACACATAGAGAGTGATAACATGGCAATTAGCTGGGATGACATGAATGAGTTGCAGCCGCGCGTCATGCGGCTGATTTTTAATAGTATTGATAAAGACCGACTGGCTCATGCTTATTTATTTGAAGGAAAAAAAGGGACAGGAAAGCTAGATGCTGCGATGCTTTTAGCGAAGAGCTTTTTTTGTTTGGAAGCAGGAGTGAAACCATGTGAGTCCTGTCAAAACTGCAAAAGAATTCAGTCTGGCAACCATCCAGATTTACATCTAGTGCAGCCTGACGGTCAATCAATTAAGAAGGCACAAGTGCAGGCTTTGCAGGAGGAATTTACAAAAGCAGGCGTAGAATCGCATCGGAAAATGTATATCATTCTCCATGCGGACAAAATGACGGTCAATGCTGCGAACAGTTTATTAAAGTTCCTAGAGGAGCCCAACCGGGAAACGATGGCAGTTTTAATCACTGAACAATCGCATAAAATGCTGGATACGATTATTTCAAGATGTCAGATGCTTAGCTTTAAGCTGCTGCAGCCGCAATCTTTGGAGCAGCAGCTTTTACAAGAAGGCGTGTCTCAGGATCTTGCAAGGCTTTTGTCGAATTTAACCAATAATTTAGCAGAAGCACTCGAATTAAGTCGAAATGATCAGTTTGCAGAGTCTAGAGCGAAAGTGATAAAATTGTATGAAGTCTTACACCAGCGAAAAGAACATGCATTTTTTTATATACAAGATCAATGGATGCCTTTTTTCAAAGAGAAAGACCTTCAAGAAACTGGTCTTGATATGCTTTTATTTATATATCGTGATGTATTGTCGATTCAAATAGGAAATGAAGATAAAGTCATTTATCAAGACTTATTCCAGACAATGAAGCAGCACGCGCTGCATTCCACACAGCAGATGGTGACGAATCAGATCCTTGCTGTATTAGAAGCGAAAAAGAGACTTCAATCCAACGTGAATGCCCAAGGGCTAATGGAGCAATTGGTGTTGATGTTGCAGGAGGGATAAGCTTGTACAACGTAATTGGTGTTCGCTTTAAAAAAGCGGGCAAAATCTATTATTTCGATCCTAATGGATTTCATATAGAAAATGATAGTTGTGTCATTGTAGAAACAGTCAGAGGTGTTGAGTACGGGCAAGTGGTCATCGCCAATAAAAAAGTAGATGAACACGATGTGGTTCTCCCTTTGCGTAAGGTGATTCGCGTCGCAGACGAACGAGACCGGCTCATCGTTGAGGAGAACAAAGAAGCAGCGATGGCAGCCTTTGACACATGTCTTCAGAAAGTAAGTGAACACGGCCTGGAAATGAAGCTGGTCGATGTCGAATTTACATTCGACCGCAACAAGGTCATCTTCTATTTTACAGCGGATGGCAGAGTAGATTTCCGTGAGCTGGTCAAGGATCTTGCATCTATTTTTAAGACGAGAATTGAACTTCGTCAAATCGGTGTAAGAGACGAGGCAAAAATGCTAGGCGGCATTGGTCCATGTGGACGTATGCTTTGCTGTTCAACTTTCTTAGGAGATTTTGAACCTGTGTCCATTAAAATGGCAAAAGATCAAAACCTCTCGTTAAACCCTACCAAAATTTCAGGGCTTTGCGGCCGTTTAATGTGCTGCTTGAAATATGAGAATGATGAGTACGAAACAGCAAAAGAACAATTACCGGACATCGGTGAAACGATTCAGACGTCTAATGGCTCTGCAAAGGTAGTAGGGCTTAATATTTTAGAACGAATTTTGCAAGTTGAATTAACCGGGCAAGAAAAAGTGATAGAATATACTTGGGAAGAATTATTACAAGAAGGCGTTGTATCTGCACAAACAACTGAGTAACGAGGTGTGCCACCTTGGATAAAAAGGAACTATTTGATACGGTGATTAATTTAGAAGAACAAATCGGTTCTCTTTATCGCCAGCTAGGTGATTTGAAAAATCATATCGGTGAAGTGATTGAAGAAAATCATCAGCTGCAGATGGAGAATCAGCACTTGCGTGAACGTCTGGATCAATCCGATCGAGATAAATCGTCTGAGGCAGAGCATGATTCTGCCCAGAAGCCAAGTCATTCTGATATAGGAGAAGGTCATGATAACCTAGCTCGTTTATATCAGGAGGGCTTCCATATTTGTAATGTACATTATGGGAGCATTCGGAAAGAGGGAGACTGTTTGTTCTGTCTGTCATTTTTAAATAAAAAATGAGAAAAGGCTTCCGCTGAATCGGGAGCCTTTTTCACAGGAAAAGAAAGGATACATCATGGTTTCGTTAAGAGAAGATGAACGTTTAGACTACTTGCTTGCAGAAGATATGAAAATTATTCAAAGTAAAACGGTGTTCGCCTTTTCATTGGATGCAGTGTTATTAGCAAAATTTGCGTATGTGCCGATTCAAAAAGGGGAGATTATTGATCTTTGTACGGGAAATGGCATCGTTCCATTGCTGCTTTCGACGAGATCTAAAGCCTCTATTACAGGGGTTGAAATTCAAGAACGCCTGTTTGATATGGCAAAGAGAAGTGTGGCGCATAATCAACTGGAGCAGCAGATTGAGCTCATCCATGGTGATTTAAATGATATGCCTAAACGGTACGGAAACCACAAAGTAGACGTGATTACTTGTAATCCGCCATATTTTAAGACTCCTTCTAAGGATGAAATCAATGAAAATGAGTATTTGGCGATCGCACGTCATGAGATTCATTGTACATTAGAAGATGTCATTCGTGTTTCTTCCACTTTGCTAAAGCAAGGAGGCAAACTGGCAATGGTTCACCGCCCTGGGCGTTTGCTTGAGATAATTGAAATGATGAAGAAATACCGAATTGAGCCAAAACGAATTCAATTTGTATATCCGAAACAAGGAAAAGAAGCGAATACCATTTTAGTGGAAGGGATGAAAGATGGAAAGCCGGATTTGAAAATCCTCCCGCCGCTTTTTGTTTATGGAGAAGACCAAGAGTATACAAAAGAAATCAGGACGATACTGTATGGAGAAGCATAGTCATTATTTCTATGTATTGAAATGTGCAGATGGCAGTTTGTACGCTGGGTATACAAATGACTTACAAAAAAGGCTGACTGCCCATAATAGTGGGAAGGGTGCAAAGTATACGAGAGCTAGACGGCCGGTGGAACTCTATTACCACGAATGCTTTTTAACCAAAAGAGAAGCCATGCAACAGGAATATCGTTTCAAAACGTGGACACGTCGAAAAAAGGACATGTATATAGAAGAAAAGCGAATCAAAAAGGAGGCGGCACATGAAAAAGACACAGAAAAGCTTTGATGGTCAATCAGAAATGGGTATTCTTTATCTCGTACCAACCCCGATTGGAAACTTAGAAGATATGACATTTCGAGCGATACAAACGTTAAAAGATGTAGACTATATTGCCGCAGAAGATACGAGACAAACGAAAAAGCTTTGTCATGTCTATGAAATTGATACCCCATTAACGAGTTATCATGAACATAACAAAGATAGCAGTGGTCACAAGTTAATCGAATGGTTAAAAGAAGGAAAGAACATTGCACTCGTGAGCGATGCCGGTTTACCGACGATCTCTGATCCAGGAGCCGAAGTGGTTCGAGACTTTACGAACATCGGAGGCTATGTCATTCCGTTACCTGGTGCAAACGCAGCACTTACGGCGCTCATTGCGTCAGGAATCGCACCACAGCCATTTTTCTTTTACGGTTTTCTTGATCGTCAAAAAAAGGAAAAGAAAAAACAGCTGGAAGCATTGAAGAAACGCCAAGAAACAATTATTTTCTATGAAGCGCCCCATCGGTTAAAGGAAACGCTGACTGTGATGAAAGAAGTGTGGGGGAACCGGAATATTGCCATTACGAGAGAACTGACAAAGAAATTTGAAGAGTTTATTCGTGGAGATTTAGAATACGCGCTGACTTGGGTGACAGAACAACAAATCCGTGGTGAGTTCTGTCTCGTCGTACAAGGAAATGATCAGGATGAAGAAGAACTGAATGAAGAAGCTTGGTGGAATTCTTTATCTGAAAAAGAGCACGTGATCCATTACATAGAGGAAGGGTTAACGTCAAAAGAGGCTATTAAACGTACTGCGGTCGAACGTGGTGTGCCAAAGCGGACGATCTATGATGCGTATCATATTGAACAATAAAGAAAGGTTCTTGCAAACGGTGCAAGAACCTTTTTATATAAAACTTATTTTTGTGATTGAAGTTGGTTTTGGATTTCGTTAATGATTTGCTCTGCACCTTCACGGCTAAGAACTAATTTACCATTAGCAAGTTTAAGGTTATCGTCTGATACTTCACCTGTTACTTGGCAAGTCATGTTTGGTTTATATTTTTTTAGGATAATTTTTTCATCATCAACATAAATTTCCAAAGCGTCTTTTTCTGCGATTCCTAACGTACGGCGAAGCTCGATTGGAATCACCACGCGTCCTAATTCGTCAACTTTACGTACAATACCTGTAGATTTCATCTTCATTCTCCTCCCAAAAAGTTCTTATTCTTAATATAATATTATCTTCGTCATTATTCGACAAATTCCTTACATTCCTAGCATAACAAGGTTTCCATAAATCGTCAATCATTTTGTTTACTATTGTTTGTAAAATATGACTCTTAAAGTCAAAGGACCTTGAAACTACCGGTGTATAAGGATTTTTCAGAATTTATCTATAAAAATATGAAAAATGACGATAACAGATTAACAAGACTTTTGCCCTAATTTAGCCAATTGTAAATCTGGAAATAGATTTCATACGACAATATTCGACAAAATGTCGAGCGGTTTGTCGTTTTTTTCGAAAAACTCATCTTTTTCGTTCATTTCAATCTGTTCTATGTATATATGCTTGATCTTAAAGGCTAAGATGGTATCATAGAGAAAGCACAAGTGCAAAACATAATGAAATGATCTGACACATTTTAATGAAGTATGATGACCGCTCTCGTCCATTGGGCGGGAGTTTTTGACATTTACACACAAGCAGGAGGTTCCGACATGCCGGAAAAGAAAAAAACGTTTTATCTGACTACACCAATTTACTATCCGAGCGGAAAATTACATATTGGACATGCTTATACGACAGTGGCAGGGGATGCCATGGCTCGATATAAACGTCTGCAAGGCTATGATGTGATGTATTTAACGGGTACAGATGAGCACGGACAAAAAATTCAGCAAAAAGCTGAAGAACAAAATATTACACCGATTGAGTATTTAGATCCGGTCGTTGCTGACATTAAATCATTATGGAAGAAACTCGACATTTCCAACGATGATTTCATTCGTACAACGGAAAAAAGACATACGAAAATCATTGAACAAGTCTTTCAAAAGCTGCTTGATCAAGGAGATATTTATTTAGATCAATATGAGGGATGGTACAGTATTCCTGATGAAACATTCTATACGGAAACACAGCTTGTTGATGTTGAGCGAAATGAGAAAGGGGAAGTCATTGGAGGGAAAAGCCCAGATAGTGGACACCCTGTTGAATTGATTAAAGAGGAATCATATTTCTTCCGTATGAGTAAGTATGCTGATCGCTTACTAGACTATTACGAAAAGAACCCGTCGTTCATTCAGCCTGAATCAAGAAAGAATGAAATGATTAATAACTTCATTAAACCGGGGTTAGAGGATTTAGCTGTATCAAGAACAACCTTTGATTGGGGCATTAAAGTACCTAATAATCCGAAGCACGTCATCTATGTATGGATTGATGCGTTATTCAACTACTTAACAGCGATTGGCTACGGAACCGATCAAGATGAAAAATATAAAAAATATTGGCCTGCCAACGTACATCTAGTTGGGAAAGAAATTGTACGATTCCATACAATTTACTGGCCAATTATGCTGATGGCACTTGATCTGCCGTTGCCAAAACAAATTTTTGCACATGGCTGGCTACTCATGAAAGATGGCAAAATGTCTAAATCAAAAGGGAACGTAGTAGATCCTGTTACGTTAATTGATCGCTATGGTCTTGATGCTCTTCGTTATTACCTGCTACGCGAAGTACCATTTGGTGCAGACGGTGTGTTTACACCAGAAGGATTCGTGGAACGTGTAAACTATGACCTTGCCAATGATTTAGGAAACTTGCTTAATCGTACAGTGGCGATGGTGCAAAAATACTTCGACGGTACATTAAGCAGCTATAAGGGACCAGTCAATGAGTTTGATGAGGAACTAAAAGCTGTAGCTGAACAAACGGTGAAAGCCTATGAAGAAGCGATGGAAAACCTCGAATTCTCGGTGGCTCTTTCAAATGTTTGGACATTAATCAGCAGAACGAATAAATATATTGATCAAACAGCTCCTTGGGTGTTAGCAAAGGATGAAACAAAACGAAAAGAACTGCATTCTGTGATGTACCATTTAGCAGAATCACTTCGAATCACAGCTGTATTGTTAACACCATTCTTAACAAAAACACCTGAGAAAATCTTCTTCCAGCTTGGAATTGAAGAAGAGAAACTCAAAAGCTGGGAAAGTATTCTTTCTTACGGTGCGATCCAAAAAGCGACGGTACAAAAAGGTGAGCCATTGTTCCCTCGTTTAGAGGTTGAAGAAGAAGTGGCATACATTAAAGAGAAGATGCAGGGAAGTGCGCCTAAGGTAGAAGAAGAGACAGTTGAAATAGAAGAAACTGAATTACCTGAGCTGGGTGCCGAAATCGCCTTCGATGATTTTTCGAAAGTTGACCTTCGTGTAGCACAAGTATTGGAAGCAGCACCAGTGAAAAAAGCTGACCGTCTCTTAAAGCTTCAGCTTGATTTTGGATTTGAAAAGAGACAAATTGTCTCAGGGATTGCCAAGCACTATCAACCAGAAGAATTGGTAGGGAAGAAGCTCGTCTGCGTAGCGAATCTCACACCAGTTAAACTAAGAGGGGAAATTTCCCAGGGAATGATTTTAACTGGAGAAACTAGTGGTAAATTGCAGGTTCTTGAAGTAGATCAATCTCTAGCAAATGGAACGAAAATTTTATAATTTAACAAAGGTGTTCCACGTGTAACATTTCGTCGAACACCTTTTGTTTTTCAGAAGAATTGTCGAAAGGAGCAATCAACCATGTTATTTGACACACATGCCCATTTAAATGCTGAACAATATAATGAAGACTTAGAGCAGGTGATTGAAAGAGCCAAAAGTGAAAAGGTAGAGAAGATTGTGGTGGTCGGGTTTGATCGTCCAACCATTACGAGAGCGATGGAGCTAATTGAAGCATATGATTTTATGTATGCGGCCATCGGCTGGCATCCTGTTGATGCCATAGATATGACAGATGAAGATTTGGCTTGGATCAAAGAATTATCTCAGCATGAAAAGGTTGTTGCCATTGGAGAAATGGGTCTAGATTACTATTGGGACAAGTCGCCAAAAGATGTGCAAAAAGAAGTCTTTAGACGTCAAATTGCTCTTGCAAAAGAAGTGAATCTGCCAATCATCATTCATAACCGTGACGCTACGGAAGATGTAGTGACGATCTTAAAAGAAGAAGGAGCGGCAGAAGTCGGAGGAATTATGCACTGCTTTACTGGCAGCCTCGAAATTGCAAAAGCGTGTATGGAAATGAACTTTTATATCTCATTCGGTGGACCTGTGACATTTAAAAATGCGAAAAAACCGAAAGAAGTTGTAAAGGATATTCCAAGTGATCGTCTTCTGATTGAGACAGACTGCCCGTATTTAACTCCAGCGCCATTTAGAGGGAAACGAAATGAGCCGAGCTATGTGAAATATATCGCAGAACAAATTGCTGAATTGCGAGAAATGAGCTTTGAAGAGCTTGCTGAATTGACAACAGAAAATGCGAAAAAAGTTTTCCGTATAAACTGACAGTATATGATGTCAATCCTTGTTTAAGCTTGTCCAATTGTGAAACATAACGAAAAAGTTCTACACGTTTGCGCCTCCTCATAGGATAAGTTGTCGATAAGTCTTTCTTCCCTTCCTTCCAAAAATCTCCCATAATAGGTTTACAATCGAGCATTTTTGTACAGTGGGTGGAAGGGTTGACAGGTTTTGAGATACTCTATATAATCTCTCCGAGGAGAAGGAGGCGTTTTTCATCGTACAAAAAATGAAAAATCTGTTTTCTGTCAAGCTAGGAAAAGGCAAGGTTTTATTTCTAGTCGCTTGCTTGCTTTTAGCTGGAACTGGGACGGCTTACGGTGCGCATGAGCTCACCAAGCAGTCTATTACCATTTCAATCAATGGCAAAGAGAAGACAATTCGTACACATGAAGAGACAGTAGCACAGCTGCTTTCAGACCTTGGAATAAGTACCAGGGCGGAGGATCATATCTCTCCAAGTCTAAATACAAAGATTCAAGACAACATGAACATTGTGTATGATGCGGCTATACCGGTTCATCTCACCCTAGATGGGAAAGAGAAAACGATATGGACAACAGATCAGACGGTTGGAGCATTATTGAAGAATGAGAAGATAGATATTGGGAAGCACGATCAAGTAACTCCAGGAAAGAATGACAAGATTAAAAAGAATATGGATCTTGTGGTTCAGCAGGCCTTCCAGGTCAGCTTAAACGATGGAGGAAAGGATAAGAAAGTGTGGACCACTTCGACTACGGTCGTTGACTTTTTAAAGCAACAAGAGCTGAAGCTCAAGAAGCACGATAAGATCAAACCTGCGTTACATAGTCACCTTTCTAAAAAAAGCGCAGATGTGAAGATCACTCGGGTGGAAAAAGTCACCGATGTAGTGGAAGAGAAAATTGCTTTTGATACCAAACATAAAAAGGATCGATCTCTTGAAAAAGGAAAAGAGAAGGTGCTTGAAAAAGGTGAAGAAGGTAAATTAAAGAAGCACTATGCCATTGTGAAAGAAAACGGCAAAGTGGTGTCTAAAGAATTAATTAAAGAGGTTACTGCAAAAGACAGCAAGGATCGTTTAGTGGCAGTTGGTACACAAGTGTCCAAGAAGGAACCTAAAGCGTCACCTGCGGTTTCAAGAAGTAATGAATCGTCAGGAAAAGAGTTCTATGTGACGTCTACAGCCTATACAGCGAGCTGTGCTGGATGTACAGGTAGAACGTCTACAGGCTTTAATTTAAAAGCAAATCCGGGTGCAAAGGTCATAGCAGTAGATCCGAGTGTCATTCCGCTGGGCTCTAAAGTGTATGTGGAAGGCTATGGGTATGCCGTTGCATCAGACACTGGATCTGCTATAAAAGGGAATAAAATTGATGTGTTCGTCCCAAGTAAGTCAGCAGCTTATCAATGGGGAAATAAACGAGTGAAAATTAGAGTGCTCAAATAAACACATCAAATCATTTATATGAACAGAGGGCTTTGCGCACCCTCTGTTTTTTTGGTTATAATAGAAGCACTGTTTTCTAATTAATTAGACGCAAAAACAGCATGGAAGGTTTCATTTTTTGACAAAAAAATGTAGATTGTTTTTGCAAGCGGAGGAATACATGAAAATCAAAGAAATCATTGTGGTGGAGGGTCGTGACGACACTGCTAGAGTAAAAATGGCAGTTGATGCAGATACGATTGAAACGAATGGATCTGCCATTGGCGATACAGTCATTCAACAAGTGCGTCTTGCTCAGGAGACGAGGGGGGTTATCATTTTAACTGATCCTGATTTCCCTGGGGAAAAGATCCGTAAAACCATCGCAGAGGCTGTCCCTGGCTGTAAGCACGCCTTTTTACCAAAACACCTTGCGAAAGCGAAGCGGGACAAAGGAATTGGTGTCGAGCATGCTTCCTTGGATAGTATTCGAGAATGCCTTGCACATGTCCATGAGGAAATGGAAGAATCAGAAAGCGAGATTACGTTAGACGATTTATTTGACGCAGGCCTTATCGGAGGCGAAGCATCAAAACGCCGCCGCGAACGATTAGGTGTGCTTTTAAATATAGGATATACAAATGCGAAGCAGCTGCAAAAGCGTCTTCACATGTTCCAAATAACGAAAGAGGATTTTATTGCGGCCTTAAAGACCGTCATGCAGGAGGAAGCCGATGAATAAAGATATTGCGACGCCCATCAGAACGAAGGAAATACTGAAGAAGTACGGTTTCTCTTTTAAAAAGAGCTTAGGGCAAAACTTTTTAATTGATACGAATATTTTAGATCGCATTGTTGATCATGCAGAGATTACGGATGAGACAGGTGTGATTGAAATTGGCCCTGGTATCGGTGCGTTGACTGAACAGCTCGCCAAAAGGGCAAAGAAAGTCACGGCTTTTGAAATCGACCAGCGCCTATTGCCGATTTTAAACGATACGCTATCTCCATATGATAATGTTACCATTATTCATCAAGACGTATTGAAGGCAGATGTAAGAAAGGTGATTGAAGAACAATTTGCTGACTGTAAAGAGGTAATGGTCGTAGCAAACCTTCCTTATTATGTGACGACACCAATTATTATGAAATTGCTTGAAGAAAACCTTCCATTGAAAGGAATCGTTGTCATGCTTCAAAAAGAAGTAGCAGATCGCATGGCTGCTGTTCCTTCATCAAAAGAATACAACTCTTTGTCGATTGCAGTGCAATTTTATACAGAAGCGAAGACGGTCATGGTTGTGCCGAAAACGGTTTTCGTCCCACAACCAAATGTGGATTCAGCGGTAATCAAACTAACTGTTCGTGAAACGCCTGCGGTCTCAGTAGACAATGATACGTTTTTCTTTCAACTGATTCGTGCGAGTTTTGGCCAGCGCCGGAAGACATTGATGAATAATTTGATGAACAATCTGCCAGATGGCAAGAAACATAAAGCCATCATTGAAGAAGCCCTTGTAACAGCTGAGGTTGATGGGAAACGCCGTGGTGAATCATTATCAATCGATGAATTTGCCCGTTTGTCCAATGTTTTACACAAAGCCCTTTCATAAGGGCTTTTCAGCGTGTAGACAAACCCTCGCATTCTTTGTCAGTCCTGCGCTCTGGTGCTCACGAATGCCAAATTCGCTCCGCTCCAGTGCTCGTCCTTCCTAGACTGCAAAGGTTTTCTATCACGCTGAAAAGAAGACAAAGCCCTTTCATAAGGGCTTTTTTCTTTTGGTTTTCACCACTTCACCTGTTCAGGCATAGGCTAGAAAGAACAACACACCTGAAAGAAGAACAAGTGTAGCGTAAGACGATACCAACAGGATAAGAGCCTGATTGTGGAGTGAAAAGCATGCAATTTCAAATAGGAGATATGGTGACGAGGGCATCCTATCAGATGGATATTATGTTTCGTATCATTCGAATTGATGAGACAGACCAGCACGAAGCCACCGCCATTTTGCATGGGAATGAAGTGAGGCTGATCGCCGATGCGAAGATGTCAGATTTGGTCTTGATTCAAAAAGAGGAGCAACTGACAAGAGAGAAAGACGATGAACGGAAAATTAACGAATCGCTCGACTTACTCAGGCAAGATTATCAGCTGCTTCGTGAAAAACAAGAGTATTATACGTCTGGACAATATCAGCATCAGGAGCAGTATTTTCATATGCCCGGAAAGGTTCTGCATTTAGATGGAGATGCTTCATACTTAAAGAAATGCTTAGATGTATATGAAAGAATTGGTGTACCTGTGTATGGTGTGCATTGCCACGAGAAGAAAATGCCAAGCATGATTGATTCATTAATTGATCAATACCGGCCTGATATTTTGGTCATCACAGGACATGATGCGTATTCTAAACAAAAGGGCGGTGTACACGATATCGGTGCATATCGTCATTCTCGTCATTTCGTTGAAACGGTTCAAAAGGCAAGAAGGAAGGTTCCGCATTTAGATCAGCTCGTGATCTTTGCAGGTGCCTGCCAATCTCATTTTGAATCATTAATTCAAGCAGGTGCTAATTTTGCAAGCTCACCCTCACGTGTCAACATTCATGCACTTGACCCCGTCTATATTGTTGCCAAGATCAGCTTCACTCCATTTGTAGATCGAATCAACGTGTGGGATGTGCTCCGAAATACACTGACGAGAGAAAAAGGTCTCGGAGGGATTGAAACAAGGGGTGTTTTAAGGGTAGGTATGCCATATAAAAGAGACCATGAATCGACATAACCCGACTGATTTCAGTCTGGTTTTTTTTATGCTCAAAAAGAAATTTCATATGAATACATAATTCACCGGAATTTGAGAAAAATAGGGAGGAGAAAAGGTAGAAGTTTGTCAAAATTATTTTGTTGACAATGGCTCGTGTTGGTTGATATAATTTAATTTTTATTTGACAAAAATGGGCCGTTGTTGTATAATTATCTCAGTGAGGTGGATGCAATGGCGAAGACTTTGTCCGACATCAAAAGATCGCTTGATGGTAACTTAGGTAAACGTTTGACGTTAAAGGCTAACGGAGGCCGCCGAAAAACAATTGAGCGTTCGGGCATTTTAGCTGAAACGTACCCTTCTGTTTTTGTGATTCAATTAGATCAAGATGAGAATTCGTTTGAAAGAGTTTCTTACAGTTATGCAGATATACTGACTGAGACGGTCGAATTAACGTTCGATGATACCGCTAGCTCAGTCGCCTATTAATGGGCAGTGAACTTTTTGTTTACTGCTTTTTGTTTTGCCTTTTTTTCTGTATGGGAGGCTGTCCATTATTTGAAAGGGGTAAAAGGCGGGAATCGATGCAAAATAAGAAAGCCACAAAGGAGTGGCGATGATTCGAATTCTCGACCAAAGGGGCTGTTTCGTTTGGGTAGACGCCGAGGCATTATGTCAGATGAGTTCAAATACGAGCTGGCGAAGGATCTTGGATTTTATGATACCGTCAAAAATGGAGGCTGGGGAGAGATTCGTGCGCGTGACGCAGGAAATATGGTCAAACGTGCCATTGAATTAGCTCAACAGCACATGGCTCAAGAAGAGAATCAACGATAAAGAAATGATCAGGGATACCTCGGGTGTCTCTGGTCTTTTTTGCTTGAAAAAGTGAGTGTGCTGGGGGCAAAAGCCAATATTCATCAGATCCATCAAATGTGATACAATATTGATACTTATGTTTAGATGGAGAAGTAGGTGAAATGTTTGCGTATTTTAGAAAAAGCACCGGCAAAAATTAATCTCTCACTTGATGTTCATGGAAAAAGACCGGATGGATACCACGAAGTGGAGATGGTGATGACAACAATAGATCTTGCAGATCGACTAGAGCTGACGGAGCTGGACAAAGACGAAATCCGTGTATCATCTCATAATCGTTTTGTGCCAGATGATCAACGGAATTTGGCTTATCAGGCAGCTAAATTATTAAAAACAAGATTCGGTATTCAAAAAGGCGTATCGATTGTCATCACAAAAGCAGTTCCCGTCGCAGCAGGTTTAGCTGGAGGCAGCAGTGATGCCGCAGCAGCGCTTCGCGGCTTAAACCGTTTGTGGAAGTTAAATCTCACGTTAGATGAACTAGCTGAGCTTGGAGCGGAGATCGGCTCAGATGTCTCTTTTTGTGTACACGGAGGGACGGCGCTAGCGACAGGACGTGGAGAGAAACTAAAGCATATTGCGACACCGCCGCATTGCTGGGTGATTTTAGCGAAGCCGGTGATAGGGGTATCTACAGCTGAGGTCTACAGACAATATGACGCAAGCAAAGTAGAACACCCAAATGTACAGCGTATGATTGAAGCAATTGAAGCGAAAGATTATAAAGAGATGTGCGGCTCACTCGGTAACGTGTTGGAATCTGTGACATTAAAGATGTATCCGGAAGTCGATATGATTAAGAGACAGATGAAGCGTTTCGGAGCAGATGCTGTATTAATGAGCGGCAGCGGGCCAACTGTATTTGGCTTGATTCAATATGAATCGAAGGTACAAAGAATATATAACGGACTGAGAGGATTTTGTGATCAGGTTTACGCTGTCCGCATGATCGGCGAACAAAATACCCTTGATTAAATCCGTATATTAAGTTATATTATTCATAAATTATTCGGGTTCTGGGGGTAAGTTCATGAAGTTTCGTCGAAGCGGCAGATTGGTGGACTTAACAAATTATTTGTTAACCCACCCGCACGTACTAGTACCTTTAACTTTTTTTGCAGAGCGATATCAATCTGCGAAGTCCTCTATTAGTGAAGACTTAACGATTATCAAACAGACCTTCGAACAGCAGGGAATAGGGACTTTACTTACTGTACCTGGCGCTGCTGGCGGAGTGAAATATATTCCAAAGATTCATCTAAAAGAAGCAGACGAAGTCGTCAACGATATCGGAGAGGCATTATCAACTCCTGAACGTGTGCTTCCTGGCGGTTATTTATATTTAACTGATGTTTTAGGCAATCCATCGATTCTTGCGAAAATCGGTAAGCTTTTTGCGACCATTTTTTCGGATCGACCGATTGATGTTGTCATGACTGTTGCGACGAAAGGTATTCCGATTGCCTATTCTGTTGCAGGTTATTTAAATGTGCCTGTTGTGATCGTTAGAAAAGATAATAAGGTAACTGAAGGATCAACTGTGAGTATTAATTATGCATCAGGTTCTTCTAACCGAATTCAAACCATGTCACTTGCAAAGCGGAGCTTAGATAAAGGATCCAATGTGTTGATTATTGATGACTTTATGAAAGCAGGCGGAACCATTAATGGCATGATGAATCTTCTAGAGGAATTTAATGCAAATGTTGCAGGGATCGGTGTTTTATTAGAAGATGAAGGCGTAGATGAACGTCTTGTCGATGAATATGTATCACTTTTAAAGCTTTCAACCATTGATATGAAGCAGAAAATCATTGAGATTAATGAAGGCAATTTCCACGAGTTTTTTCATTCGAAAGCTTAAGCTTTGATCAAACATGTATTTGAATGGGAGAGATTGATATGACAAAAGTTGTTCAAACCAAAAACGCGCCAGCAGCCATTGGACCTTACTCTCAAGGGATTATCGTCAATAACATGTTTTACAGCTCAGGGCAGATTCCGTTAACGCCAGCTGGAGATTTTGTGAATGGAGATATTAAAGAACAAACACATCAAGTGTTTCATAATCTTAAAGCCGTCCTTGAAGCAGCGGGTGCTTCCTTTGAAACAGTCGTGAAAGCAACGGTTTTCATTAAAGATATGGAACAATTCGCTGAAGTGAATGAAGTGTATGGTGAATACTTCCATACACATAAGCCAGCTCGTTCATGTGTAGAAGTAGCCAGACTTCCAAAAGATGCACTTGTAGAAATTGAAGTTGTGGCATTAGTGAAATAAACAGGCCATCTCTTTGGAGACCGTTTGGTTTCATTATATGTATGAAAAGGCATCGTCATGATGTCTTTTTTCACGCAACCGATGTAAGCGTCGTCATTAAAATGACAAAAAATGTATAAATATCCCGATATTTCAAAAAAAGTTTAAAAAAAGAGCAGGAGAATCACCACAATCGTTGAATACCTAATTAATGCTTTTATATTGGGAAAAGGTGGTGAACTACTGTGGAAGTTACTGACGTAAGATTACGCCGCGTGAATACCGATGGTCGCATGAGGGCGATTGCATCCATCACGCTGGACCACGAATTTGTTGTTCATGATATTCGTGTGATTGATGGAAACAATGGCTTGTTTGTTGCAATGCCTAGCAAACGTACGCCTGATGGAGAGTTTCGCGACATTGCACATCCAATTAATTCAAGCACTCGGGGTAAAATCCAAGATGCTGTTTTAAATGAGTATCATCGCTTAGGCGAAGAGGAAGAGACAATTGAATATGAAGAAGCTGGAGCTTCTTAAAGATATGTGAACCTAAAAAGACAGCTTTAAGAGAAAATGAATGTTTTCTTTTAAATGCTGTCTTTTTTGCGTTTTTTCTCTTGTTCCTTATGTCTCCCGTTCATTAGAAAATTAATGCACTTCCTCTTGTATCCTTGAAATCAGTCCTTATTTAGGATATATTTTTCTATGGATAATAGGGATATTGGAGGCCAATCAATGGATAAGCGGTTCGCAGTGATTTTAGCAGCGGGAAAAGGAACAAGAATGAAGTCAAAGTTATACAAAGTACTTCATCCAGTTTGCGGAAAGCCAATGGTCGAGCATGTGGCAGATCAAGCGTTAAAGCTATCTTTAGCCAAGCTTGTGACGATTGTCGGTCATGGAGCAGAGGACGTCAAGAAGCAGCTTGGGGACAGAAGTGAATATGCACTTCAAGAAGAACAGCTGGGAACAGCACATGCCGTCAAACAAGCCAAATCGTTCCTCGCGCAGGAAAAGGGAACAACCATTGTCATTTGTGGAGATACACCATTATTGACAGCGGAAACAATGGAAGCCATGTTAAGCGAGCATCAAAAACAAGAAGCGAAAGTGACGATTTTGACAGCACACGCGGATGATCCAACAGGTTATGGACGTATTATTCGTGATGAAACAGGTGCTGTAGTAAAAATCGTCGAGCATAAAGATGCAAATGATGCTGAACGTCAAGTGAATGAAATTAATACTGGAACCTATTGCTTTTCAAATGAAGATCTCTTCCGTGTGATTGAGCAAGTGTCAAATGAAAATGCACAAGGTGAATACTATTTGCCGGATGTCATTGAAATTCTAAAGAATGAAGGACAGACGGTTGCAGCGTATCAAACACCACATTTTGAAGAAACACTTGGAGTCAATGATCGTATCGCTCTATCACAAGCAGAGCAATTCATGAAGCGACGTATTAATCATCAGCATATGAAGAATGGTGTAACCTTGATTGATCCTGAGAACACGTATATCTCGCCCGATGCAGTCATCGGTGAAGATACAATGATTTATCCTGGGACGGTCATCAAAGGGAATGTAAAGATTGGTGCAGATGCCACAATCGGTCCGAACACTGAAATTGTTGATAGCGTAATTGGAGATCGGACAGTCATTAAGCAGTCTGTTGTCTGCGATAGTGAAGTTGGGGTAGATGTGACAATTGGACCGTTTGCTCATATTCGCCCATTGTCGAAAATTGGCGATGAAGTGAAGATCGGGAATTTTGTCGAAATCAAGAAAACAGTTTTCGGTGACCGAAGCAAAGCGTCTCATCTCAGCTATATTGGAGATGCAGAGGTCGGAGCGGATGTAAACCTTGGTTGTGGATCTATTACAGTTAATTATGATGGGAAGAACAAATTCTTAACGAAGATTGAAGATGGCGCATTTATTGGCTGTAATTCAAATCTCGTTGCACCAGTCACTGTCGGAAAAGGGGCATATGTTGCAGCCGGTTCAACGGTTACAGAAGATGTACCGCAGGATGCATTGTCTATTGCTAGAGCAAGACAAGTCAATAAAGAAGATTATGTGAAAAATATTCATAAAAAATAATCCAAATACCCGGAGGTTTACCATGTCTAATCGTTATGCTGATGCGAATTTAAAGATATTCTCTTTGAATTCAAACCCTGAACTTGCCAAAGAAATTGCCGATCGTATCGGAGTTGATGTAGGAAAGAGCTCTGTTAAACGTTTTAGTGACGGTGAAGTCCAAATCAATATTGAAGAAAGTATCCGTGGCTGTGATTGTTATGTTATTCAATCTACTAGTGCGCCAGTCAATGAGCACATTATGGAGCTACTCATTATGGTAGATGCACTAAAACGCGCTTCTGCGAAAACGGTCAATATTGTCATCCCTTATTACGGATATGCACGTCAAGATCGTAAGGCGAAACCTCGTGAGCCAATCACGGCGAAGCTTTTTGCGAACTTACTTGAAACAGCAGGTGCTACACGTGTCATTGCACTTGACCTTCATGCGCCGCAAATCCAAGGTTTCTTTGATATTCCAATCGATAACTTAATGGCTGTGCCAATCTTAACAAACTATTTTGAACAGAAAAACTTGAATGATATCGTTGTTGTGTCTCCTGACCACGGTGGTGTTACGCGTGCGCGCAAAATGGCGGACCGCCTGAAAGCACCAATCGCCATTATCGACAAACGTCGTCCGAAGCCGAACGTGGCTGAAGTGATGAACATCATTGGGAACATTGAAGGCAAAACGGCGATTCTCATCGATGATATCATTGATACAGCTGGTACGATTACACTTGCTGCAAATGCACTTGTGGAAAATGGAGCGGCTGAAGTCTATGCTTGTTGTACTCACCCAGTATTGTCTGGACCAGCAGTAGAACGTATTACAAACTCTAAAATTAAAGAATTAGTTGTGACAAACAGTATTCACTTAACAGATGACAAGAAAGTTGGAAAATTCATTCCGCTTTCAGTTGGGCCTTTGCTTGCAGAAGCCATCATCCGTGTACATGAAGAAGAATCTGTGAGCTACCTTTTCAGCTAATTTTCTGATTGAAAAAGGCCCTAGGCATCAGCTTGGGGTCTTTTTGCTGTGATAAATGAAAGTCAAACATGTTTAAAATGATTCAGTTATGGGTATTTATGAAAGTAGTGACAAAAAAGAAATAGGATGGTGCTGAATATGGCAACTTTAAAAGCAAATAAAAGAACTGATTTCAAACGTTCCACACTGCAAAAAATCCGTCATTCAGGACACGTTCCTGGTGTCATATACGGAAAAAATACAGACAACCTTGCTGTTTCATTAGACAGTATTGATTTATTAAAGACATTACGTGATGAAGGAAAAAACACAATCATCACATTAGACGTTGGCGGTGAAACAAAATCTGTGATGGTAACAGAACTGCAAACAGATCCGTTGAAAAATGAGCTAGTCCACGCTGATTTCCAAGTGGTCGACTTACAGCGAGAAATTGACGCAGATGTACCTGTACAACTCATTGGCGAATCCAAAGGTGTAAAGGATGGCGGTGTGCTTCAGCAGCCACTATTTGAGCTATCCATTACAGCGAAACCAAAGGATATCCCGCAAAATATTGAAGCTGATATTACAAACTTAGAAGTAAATGACGTACTAACAGTTGGTGATCTGTCTGTTCAGTCTACGTATCAAATTAATAATGATCCAGAAGAAGTTGTTGCTTCGATCTTACCGCCTCAGCAATCAGAGGTTCCAGAGCCAGATAGTGAAGAGGAAACGCAAGAGCCTGAGGCCATTAAAGAAAAAGATGACAGCGAAGAATAACTGGTCAATTAGAGACGTAACCCTCCCGCGGTTACGTCTTTTGTGCTAGAATGAAAAGAATTCATACGTTTTGCATGAGGCAATCACATTGGCTCATTTTTTAGGCGTGTGCATGTGCGACAAAGGAGGTTATTGGTTTCATGATTGCGTTCGTTGGATTGGGTAATCCAGGAAAAGAATATGAAAAAACAAGACATAACGTCGGGTTTATGACAATAGATGAACTATCAAAAAAATGGGACATCCCATTAAATCAATCAAAATTCCATGGACAATATGGAACTGGGTTTGTTTCGGGGCAAAAGGTTCTACTTGTGAAGCCTCTTACATATATGAACTTATCAGGGGAATGTGTGCGTCCGCTGATGGATTACTATGATATTCCCCTTGAACATTTGAAGGTCATTTATGATGATCTTGATTTGCCAACGGGCCGGATTCGTTTGCGTACTAAAGGAAGTGCAGGCGGACATAACGGAATCAAATCGTTGATTCAGCATTTAGGTTCACCTGAGTTTGACCGATTCCGTATCGGCATCGGCCGTCCACAAAACGGCATGAAGGTCGTCGATTACGTACTAGGACGCTTCTCAGAGGAAGAACAGCCTGATATCTCATCTGCTATTCAAGCATCTGTTGAAGCTTGTGAAGCGGCTTTAACAAAGCCATTTTTAGAAGTGATGAATGATTTTAACAAGAAGGTATAAGAATGATAAGCAAAGCACATACTGATCATAAAATCTCAGCATGGGAGGATCACGTATGGCTTTGCACTATTACTGCCGGCACTGTGGTGTAAAGGTTGGCAGTCTAGATGAATCCGCTGTCCAAAGTGAAGCACTTGGATTTCATCACTTAACAAATGAGGAAAGAAACGATATGATTTCTTATAGGGAAAATGGTGATTTACATGTACAAACCATTTGTGAGGATTGCCAAGAGGCGCTCGAAAGAAATCCTGATTACCATCAGTATCATACCTTTATTCAATAAAAAGCTTTGGTGTAGATAATAGACCAAAGCGTTTTTCTGTTTTAAACAAGCAGGGAGGAGGAGCCAAATGAAAAATATACAATCATTTATCAAACAAAGTGATGATTTTCAGTCCATTTTTAATGGGCTAAAGGAAGGTTTAAAAGAACAACTGCTCGCCGGACTATCAGGCTCCGTCAGATCTTTATTTACAGCCGCCATATCAGACGAATTAAAGCGGCCGATGTTTATTGTGACACACAACTTATATCAAGCGCAGAAGGTCACAGATGATCTAGCAAGTGTGATGCCAGATCGCTCGGTTCTTCTTTATCCTGTCAATGAACTCATTGCATCTGAAATTGCTGTGGCAAGCCCGGAGCTTAGAGCGCAGCGTCTTGATGTATTGAATCGTCTCGCGAATGGAGAAAATCCGATTGTCGTGACCCCAGCAGCTGCAGTGCGTAGAATGCTTCCTCCTGTTGAGCTCTGGAAGGAGAGTCAGATCCATTTAAAGGTTGGTGAAGAAATTGATTTGGAGGCGTTTTCAAAACAACTCGTGCAAATCGGTTATGACCGGACGTCCATGGTCGCTGCGCCCGGAGACTTTAGTGTGCGCGGAGGAATCATTGACATTTATGCGTTAACGGAAGACCACCCGATCCGTATTGAGCTGTTTGATACAGAAGTGGATTCTATTCGGTCCTTCCACTCTGACACGCAGCGTTCATTGGAAACACTTCAAGAAATCAAGATTGGCCCGGCGAAAGAGCTGATTGTAAGAGGGCCTGAACGAGTGAGAGCGATTGAACAGCTTGACGAAGGTCTTGCCAGTAGCTTAAAGAAATTCAACTCGGATAAACAAAAAGAACTGCTCCATCAGAATATTTCTGCTGATCGTGAGAAGCTGCTAGAAGGTATTGTGACACAAGAAATGACGAAGTATCTGTCCTATTTCTATGAAAAGCCTGCTAGTTTGCTAGATTATACATCGCAGGATACGATAATCATTCTAGATGAAATCAGCAGAATTCAGGAGATGGAAGAACAGCTTGAACAGGAAGAAGCAGATTGGACAATTAGTCTGCTGGAAGAAGGGAATATCCTGCATGATCTAGCCCTTTCCTTCCCATTTCAAGAGCTGTTCAATCAGCAATCGAGATCGATTCTGTACTATTCCTTATTTTTGAGACATGTTCAGCAGACCAATCCGCAAAATATCGTCAATGTATCTAGTAAGCAAATGCAGAATTTCCACGGGCAGATGAATGTGCTTGCAAGTGAAATTGAACGCTACAAAAAGCAGAATTATACGGTTGTCTTTTTAGGTGCGGATGAAGAGCGGACAGAGAAGCTGTCATCTGTCTTGCATGATTATGACATTGAAGCAGCTCTTGCTAAACCTGATGCTGAGCTTGTCAGCGGGCAAGTATATATTTTACAAGGTGAGCTTCAAACCGGTTTTGAACTACCTTTATCCAAGATTGCTGTCATTACAGAGGGTGAACTTTTCAAGAAACGTGTGAAGAAGCAGGCACGTAAGCAAAAGCTGACAAACGCAGAGCGAATCAAAAGCTATTCAGAACTGCAAGTGGGCGATTATGTGGTGCACATTAACCACGGGATCGGTAAGTATTTAGGAATTGAAACGCTTGAAATTGGCGGCATTCATAAAGATTATTTAAATATTCATTATCAAGGAAGCGACAAGCTTTATGTCCCTGTTGAACAAATTGATCAGGTGCAGAAGTATGTAGGGTCAGAAGGAAAAGAACCAAAGCTATATAAACTAGGCGGCAGCGACTGGAAACGTGTGAAGAAAAAAGTAGAATCATCTGTGCAGGACATTGCAGATGATCTGATTAAGCTGTACGCAGAACGTGAAGCAAGCAAAGGGTATGCCTTCTCACCTGACCATGAGATGCAGCGCCAGTTTGAATCGGCATTCCCTTACCAAGAAACAGACGATCAAATTCGCTCGATTCATGAAATCAAGCAAGACATGGAGCGGGAGCGCCCGATGGATCGTCTGCTTTGTGGAGATGTGGGCTATGGAAAAACAGAGGTGGCGATTCGAGCGGCCTTCAAAGCCATTGCTGACGGGAAGCAGGTGGCACTGCTTGTACCAACAACGATCTTAGCGCAGCAGCATTTTGACACGATTATGGACAGATTCCAAGACTATCCTGTTAAAATCGCTCAGCTTAGCCGCTTCCGTACACGAAAAGAAACAACAGAAACCTTAAAAGGGCTGAAAAATGGAACGATTGATATGGTCATTGGGACGCATCGTCTTCTTTCAAAAGACATTGTGTACAAGGATTTAGGACTGTTAATTATCGATGAAGAGCAGCGCTTCGGTGTAACGCATAAAGAGAAAATTAAGCAAATGAAAGCCAATATTGATGTGCTGACGTTAACGGCAACGCCAATTCCTCGTACGCTTCATATGTCGATGCTTGGTGTACGTGACTTATCTGTTATTGAAACACCACCTGAGAACCGTTTCCCAGTTCAAACCTATGTTGTCGAGTACAATGGTGCGTTAGTTAGAGAAGCCATTGAGCGAGAACTGGCAAGAGGTGGTCAAGTGTACTTCCTTTATAACCGAGTGGAGGATATTGAACGAAAAGCAGATGAAATCTCGATGCTTGTTCCAGACGCAAAAGTAAGCTACGCACACGGGAAAATGAGTGAGAACGAGCTGGAATCCGTGATGATTAATTTCCTAGAAGGTGAATCGGATGTACTCGTTAGTACAACCATTATCGAAACGGGCGTAGACATTCCAAATGTGAACACGCTCATTGTTCATGATGCTGATAAAATGGGGCTTTCGCAGCTGTACCAGTTAAGAGGACGAGTTGGGCGCTCGAATCGTGTGGCCTATGCTTATTTCACTTATCGAAAAGATAAAGTGCTTTCTGAAGTAGCTGAGAAAAGACTTCAAGCCATTAAAGAATTCACTGAGCTTGGGTCAGGCTTTAAAATTGCGATGCGTGACTTAACGATTCGAGGAGCAGGGAATTTACTTGGTGCACAGCAGCATGGATTTATTGATTCTGTTGGCTTCGACCTTTACTCTCAAATGCTGAAAGAAGCCATTGAAGAAAGAAGAGGCGATACGACTGCTCAAGAAAAATTTGAGCCGGAAATTGATCTCCAAATTGATGCCTACATTCCAGATAGCTATATTTCTGACGGCAAACAAAAGATCGAGATGTATAAACAGTTTAGAGCGATTGGATCTATAGAAGAGCGGAAAGAGCTTCAAGATGAAATGATTGACCGATTCGGAGAATATCCGCAAGAAGTAGCTGATTTGTTCACGATTGCGACGATGAAGGTGTACGCTGTGCAGGAACGTGTCGAGTTGATCAAGATGGAGAAAGGCATTGTCAGACTCACTCTTGATGAAAAAGCAAGCAGCGACATCGATGGTCAAAAATTATTTGAGCTTGGCAGTCAATATGGACGTGATATCGGTCTTGGCATGGAAGGCAGCAAGCTGATTATTTCTGTCCAAACAAAAGGCAAGAAAACGGAGGAGTGGCTTGAAGTCGTTCTTCGTATGCTTCGAGGTCTTCAAGATGTGAAAAAAGAAACCATTCCATCTTCATAAAATTTTGTTGGTCTCTCGTGTATATTACGTTTGATGTGACAGATACTAAACTCAGGGTCAAGTGGTGAATGTTGCATAAAGTGGACGCTTTTGTTCCATTCACCCAACACATCATCAAACGAAAGAGAGGCAGCAGTGAATGAAAGCAACTGGAATTGTACGCCGCATCGATGATCTAGGTAGAGTGGTTATACCGAAGGAGATTCGCAGAACATTGCGCATCCGGGAAGGAGATCCACTTGAGATTTTTGTCGACCGCGATGGAGAAGTCATTTTGAAGAAGTATTCACCGATTAGTGAGCTAGGAGACTTTGCGAAGGAATATGCTGATGCATTATTCGACAGTTTGGGTCATTCTATCCTCATCTGTGATCGTGATACGTATATTGCTGTATCCGGTAGTTCAAAAAAAGAGTATTTAAACAAATCCATTAGTGATTTACTTGAACGAACAATGGATCAGCGTAATTCTGTATTAGAGGACAGCAAGAAAGAAATTCAGCTTGTGGATGGTATTGATGATGATGTATCAGCTTATACCATTGCACCTATTGTTGCAAACGGAGATCCAATTGGCGCCGTCGTCTTATTTTCTAAAGAGCGTTCAATGGGAGAAGTGGAGCATAAAGCGGCAGAAACGGCAGCTGGCTTCTTAGCCCGTCAAATGGAACATTAGGTCTAATAAATCTATATCATTTTGATAAAACGAAAGAATGCCGATGAAATCATCTGATTTTGTCGGCGTTTTTTATATGGGATGAAACAATATAATGAATGTATCGTCTACTCCTTAGAAAGAAACGGCTTGCCAGTCACGTATGATATAATGAGTGCGTTTAAATGCAGGTTTATTTTTTGATTGAACATAAAGGAGTCATCCATGAAAAATGCTGTGAATCAGCCGCATTGGCTTTTCCAAGGTGCGGTGATTTTAACCATCGCAGGCTTGTTATCAAAGGTACTGAGTGCCGTATATCGTGTCCCTTTTCAAAATATCGTAGGAGACACAGGTTTTTATATTTATCAGCAGGTCTATCCCTTTCTTGGCATTGCAATCATGCTCGGCACCACTGGTTTTCCTGTAATGGTGTCCAAGCTTCTGAGCGAGCATGGTGAGGAGAATCGCCGAATCATTACAAAGGTATCCTTGGTGTATATCACTTTGCTGAGCTTGGTCTTATTTCTTTGTTTATACATAGGAGCAGGCACAATTGCGAATCTCATGGCGGACAGTCAATTAATGTTGCTCATCCAGATGAGTTCGTTTGTGTTTTTATTTCTGCCGCTTACCGTGATGCTGAGGGGTGTTTTTCAGAGTGATGGGCTGATGCTCCCCACTGCGGTCTCTCAATTGGCTGAGCAACTCATCAGAGTAGGCGTCCTGCTTGTTTTATCTTTCTATTTTGTGAGACATGGCTATTCGCTTTATGAAACAGGAGCGGGTGCGGTGTTCTCTTCTATAGCTGGAAGTGCGGCTTCACTCATTTTGCTTCTTTTCCTTTGGCTGACCTATCGGAAGCGGTCGGCAGCGAGCAAGACATTAAAACAGGCTACACTGCGGAAAAAAGATGTGCTGAAGAGTTTGTTGCTGTATACATTGACGATTTGTGTGAGTGGATTGCTGATTCTATGGATGCAAATGATCGATGCTTTTCACTTGTATGCGCTACTGCGCAGTGAGGGACTGAGTGAAGCAGCTGCAAAGGCGGCAAAAGGTGTATATGACCGAGGTCAGCCGTTCCTGCAGCTCGGGACGGTGTTTGCAATTAGTATTGGGACGTCTCTTGTTCCGTTTTTGTCGTCGGCCTTAAGAAAAGGGCAGCATGAAGCAATTCGTGAAAAAGTACGTACATCGTTTAAGGCAACATCGGTGCTGGGGATTGGTTCAGCTGTCGGGCTTATATGTATTTTATCGTCTGTGAACATTATGCTTTTTCGTAATGACTTAGGGACAGATGCGCTGCAAATATTTTGCATATCCATTGCCTTCACATCAATGGCGATTACGCAAACCGCTTTACTTCAGGGTCTGGGACATACCGTGTATCCGGCTGTCGTGGTCCTGATTAGTGTACTGGTGAAATGGGGGCTGACGCTGGCTCTTGTCCCGTTATTCGGCATTTATGGAGCCGCATGGTCGACTGTTTGTGGGTTTCTCGCCGCCGCTGCGCTCAATGCGGTGTATTTGAAGCATAAAGGGTGGATTTCAATAAGAGAGCTATTCCCAGTGAAAATTCTTTTATCAGCAGCATTCATGGCTGTCGTTTTAATTGGATATCAGGCATTGTTTTCTTGGGTCATTCCCTTTGAGAAACGTCCGTTTTCTGTTTTAGAGAGCCTGACTTCAGTTTTTATTGGTGGTTTCGCCTTTTTATATAGTATTCTTAAGCTAGACGTATTTACGGAAGAGGAATGGAGACTCATTCCATTAGGAGAAAAGATTTTATATTTTAAACAGATGAGAGGGAATCGAAATGGCAGGTAAGATTACAGTCGTTGGTCTTGGGGCAGGCGACATGGATCAGCTAACGCTCGGTGTATATAAGCAGCTGAAGCAGGCGAAAGAAGTATACATGAGAACGCAGGATCATCCACTCACCGCAGAATTGATGCAGGAGGTCCCGTCTCTGACCTTTTTTGATGAGATATATGAAAAGCATGATCAGTTTAATGCAGTGTATGAGGAAATCACAGACATTCTCTTCCAAGAGGCTGAGGAGAAAGATATTGTGTATGCAGTACCAGGTCACCCGTTTGTAGCTGAAAAGACAGTGCAGCTTCTTGTTTCACAACAGAAGGAGCGCGGGATTGAGGTGTACGTGGCTGGTGGACAAAGCTTTTTGGATGCGACGTTTAATTCCTTACAAATTGACCCAATTGAAGGGCTGCAATTCGTTGACGCAGAGGATATGAGAGCGGATGATCTGAAGTTGACCCAGCATGTGCTGATCTGTCAGGTATATGATCAGATGACAGCCTCGAATGTGAAGCTGACCCTCATGGAAAAGCTACCTGACGATTATGAAGTCTTTATCGTAACGGCAGCTGGAAGCAGTCAGGAGCAGATTACAGGTGTTCCTTTATTTGAACTTGATCGAGATGTGTCGATAAATAACTTAACGAGTGTTTATGTGCCTCCAATCCAAGATGAAAAGCTACTCTATCAGCAATTTGACACTTTCCGCGAAGTCATTCGTACATTAAGAGGTCCTGGCGGCTGTCCTTGGGATCAAAAACAAACGAATGAGTCGCTCAAACCATATTTAATTGAAGAATGTTATGAGCTGCTGGAAGCCATAGATGAAGACGATCCAGATCATATGGTTGAAGAACTCGGAGATGTACTGCTTCAAGTTTTACTCCATGCCCAAATTGGTGAAGATGATGGTTATTTCTCAATGGATGACGTCATTCAGCATGTGACAGAAAAAATGATTCGACGACATCCGCATGTGTTTGGTGATACGGATGTGTCTGAAGCATCAGATGTCGTCGCCAACTGGGAAAAAATCAAGCAGCAGGAAAAACCGGAGCGTGCAGCTTCTATTTTGCAATCCATTCCAACGACTCTTCCAGCTTTAACAAAAGCCTATAAGCTCCAAAAGAAAGCAGCAAAAGTGGGCTTCGACTGGACAGAAGTAGAGGATATTTGGAACAAATACGAAGAAGAAAAGCAGGAATTCCTTGTGGAAGTGGCAGATAAGACGGGTGAAGGTGCAACAAAGCAAATGAAGGATGAATTTGGGGATCTTTTGTTTGTTCTCGTCAACATTGGAAGATTTTATCATCTAGAGCCTGAAACCGCCCTCTCTTCTGCAAACACAAAATTCATGCGGCGCTTTCAGCATATTGAACAAAAAGCAAAGGACATAGGGCGTTCACTAGAGGACTTGACCTTAGAAGAAATGGACGATCTGTGGAACGATGCCAAACGTATAGAAAGAGGTGAACATACATGAGACTAGATAAATTCTTAAAAGTGTCTCGTTTAATCAAAAGAAGAACATTGGCAAAAGAAGTAGCTGATCAAGGGAGAATTTCCATTAATGGCACGCAGGCGAAAGCCAGCTCTGACGTGAAAGAAGGGGACGAGCTTCAAATTCGCTTTGGTCAAAAGCGTGTGACTGTTCAAGTCAACGAGTTAAAAGACACCACCAAAAAAGAAGAAGCTGCTGGCATGTATACCGTGCTAAAAGAAGAAAAAACAGCAGAATAGGGCTTGTTCTAAATGTCCCGCCTGTCACATACAATGCAGTAACAATGCAAGTATGAGATATGGGGGATGTATAAATGAATCAATATTATAATCAACCTCAAGGCACGAAGTTGTCATCAGAAGCCGAGCATCATGTCACAATGCGCAACAGAAAGCATTTAGATATTACCGGGGTCAAACAGGTCGAGAGCTTTGATAATGAAGAATTTCTGCTTGAGACTGTCATGGGAGTCCTCGCCATTCGCGGAGAAAATCTGCAAATGAAAAACTTAGATGTAGAAAAGGGCGTTGTGTCCATTAAAGGGCGTGTCTTTGACTTAATCTATGTAGATGAGCAGCACGGGGAGAAAGCTAAAGGATTTTTTAGCAAGCTGTTTAAATGACACTGACGGTCCAGTTTTATACGATGCTTTCGATGGCGGCGATGGGCATCTGGCTGGGCGCATCGCTGGATACGTACAAGCTGTTTGTGAACCGGGAAAAAACAGCAAAATGGCTGCTGGTCATTCACGACCTCCTTTTTTGGGTGGTGCAGGGTCTCTTATTCTTTTATGTCCTGCTGCTGACCAATGAGGGAGAATTCAGGCTTTATATTTTTCTAGCTGTTGCTCTAGGTTTCTCGATGTACCAGGCATTGATGAAACAGCTGTATATGAACATCCTCAAGTTTGTGATGAGGTGTATTTATCAGACTGTTCTCTTCCTGAAAAGGCTGATCATGTCGATGGTTTTCCAGCCCATTCGCTGGATCGTTGGTTTGATCATAAGTGCTCTTCTGTTCTTGTTCCACTCGCTCTTACGCCTTGTTCGTTTTGCGTTTCGACTCGTGTGGAAGGTGCTGTATATTGTTTGTTATCCGCTTATTTGGTTACTCAATGTGACCATTATTCATCGAATTCCCGAAAAATGGCGAACATCAATGAGGTTGTTTTTCTCAAAAGGAGCAGGAATTTTACAAGGGATCAAGAAATTATCTCGTACCATGAAAACGAAATGGAAACAATTCTGGACAAAGTAAGAGAGGAGGCCTTCATCCTTGAACGAGAGAAAAAGAAATATCGCACAAATTCAAAATGATTATCAAAAACAAATGGAACAGCAAGCGCAGCGCCTAAAACGCAAACGCCGGGGACTCCTTAGAAGGCTTACCGTGTTTGGAGTCATTGTGCTCATGTTTGCTGTTTTGGTAACAAGTGCCCTCTGGTCGCAATCGTCTGCATTGAAAGAAAAAGAAGAGAAGAAGGTTGCGCTTGAAAAAGAATTGAAGCAATTACAAACAAAGCAGGAAGATATTTCTGATGAAATCAAAAAGCTGAAAAGCAAAGAATACGTACTCGAACTGGCACGACGGGACTATTATATGTCTAAAAAAGGCGAAAAAATCTTTGATGTGGGCAATAAGAGCGATTAGCCTTGTTGACACTTAAAATTCAGTTTATGTATAATTGAACAAATGAGATTTTTTTATAAGTCTAAGGAGGAGCACTTTTTTTATGTCGATTGAAGTTGGCAGCAAGTTACAAGGGAAAGTTACGGGCATTACAAATTTTGGAGCTTTTGTGGAGTTGCCAGGCGGTTCAACTGGTCTCGTTCATATCAGTGAGGTAGCCGATAACTATGTAAAAGATATTAATGAGCATTTAAAAGTCGGTGAACAAGTTGAAGTGAAAGTGATTAACGTTGAAAAAGACGGTAAAATCGGCTTGTCCATTAAAAAAGCAAAAGATCGTCCTCAACAACAACAATCAAGACCGAGCAGAAATGATTTCCGTCCGAAGGAATCGTTTGAGCAAAAAATGAACAAATTCTTAAAAGATAGCGAAGATCGCTTAACATCTTTAAAACGTAACACGGAATCAAAACGTGGGGGGCGCGGAGCAAGAAGAGGTTAACTTGTTGCTGCTTTCTATATATTTTTCACAACAAAGCATCTGCTGTTTAGCGGGTGCTTTTTTTTAATACAAATTCAACGTTTTTTGTGCATTTGCCATTTAATTTAAAACTTTCTATTGACGGACAAGCGAATCCTTTGTATTATAGTTCTTGTGCTTCTTAGCGCATTTTACATTATGGCGGTGTAGCTCAGCTGGCTAGAGCGTACGGTTCATACCCGTGAGGTCGGGGGTTCGATCCCCTCCGCCGCTATCCTTTTAAAAAGAACGATAAGCAAGGCCCGTTGGTCAAGCGGTTAAGACACCGCCCTTTCACGGCGGTAACACGGGTTCGAATCCCGTACGGGTCATCTTCAAAACAGCTTTCTATAGGAAAGCTGTTTTTTTGTGCTTTCGTAAAATTCTGATGAAAGACATCGACTTTCAAGAAAGTATGCCTTTTTGGCAAATAAAGCGTCGAACGTTTTATGGAAACGACAACTTCTTTTGACAAAATTTCTTTTTCACCTTCGCTATAATGACAAGCAACGAATATCAGGTGGGGGATGAAAAGATGGAAAAACTAGAAAGAAGAACTGATTTAACGGGAGCCGGGTTTGAAAGAATCAGTGCAGGGTTAAAAAAGATGAAAAACCTGTTTCTTCATCATACGCATTCTCTTTTTTTCTATAAAGGGTTTATTTATGTTGTTCTGGGCTTTTTATTGGGACGAGCCTTTATCTTATCTGAAATTATGCCGTTTGCATTGCCTTTCTTTGGGTCCATGCTGCTCATTAAAAGGGATAAAGCGATGCTTGCTTGTCTTGCTTTACTCGCTGGAGCGATGACGATATCACCTCAAAATGCATTATTCGTATTTGCGTCATTGATCGTGTTCCTCCTCATGTCAAAGGTCGTTTCTTTTATCATCAAAGACCCGTTGAAAACATTACCGGTTGTGATTGTGCTCTCAATGCTGATGACCAGGGGAGCTTTTGTATACCTCGAGCAGGGTGCGGTTCAAAGTTATGACTATGTGATGGCGGGGGTTGAAGCTGGACTTGCCTTCATTCTGACACTAATTTTTCTTCAAAGTTTGCCGATTTTTACAGTCAGGAAAATCAAACACTCCTTAAAGGTTGAAGAAATTATTTGCTTTATGATATTAATCGCTTCAGTTTTAACAGGTCTGGCTGGGATCACATTTCAAGGAATGCAGGCAGAGCATATTTTGTCACGATATGTAGTGCTGAGCTTTGCCTTTATTGGAGGAGCGAGTATTGGTTGTACAGTGGGTGTTGTAACTGGATTAATTCTTGGTCTCGCCAACATCGGCAACCTTTATCAGATGAGTCTGCTTGCCTTTTCGGGCTTATTAGGCGGATTACTAAAAGAGGGGAAAAAAGCAGGAGCCGCCATCGGCTTGATTGTGGGTTCTTTACTAATCTCCCTCTACGGTGAAGGGTCAGCAGGGCTAATGACCACGCTATATGAATCACTCATCGCAGTTGCACTGTTTTTGCTCACGCCACAGTCAGTAACGTCTAAGGTGGCAAAATATATTCCTGGTACGGTAGAGCATGTACAGGAACAGCAGCAATATGCTAGAAAAGTACGAGACGTGACAGCAAAAAAGGTAGATCAATTCTCTAATGTATTTCATGCGCTGTCTGAGAGTTTTGCGACATTTTACGAATCCATTCCTGAGGAGAAGAAGCAGGAAGAGGATGTAGATCTTTTTTTAAGTACGATCACAGAACGTTCCTGTCAAACGTGCTATAAGAAAAATAAATGCTGGGTGCAGAACTTTGATACAACCTATGAACTCATGAAACAAGTTATGCATGAATCTGATGAAAAAACGTACGAGCATAACCGGAAGTTGAAAAAGAAATTCAGTCAGCACTGCTCAAAATCAAAGCATGTAGAAGAATTGATTGAAGAGGAGATAGCTTACTATAAAGCAAATCAGACCTTAAAGAAAAAGGTCCAAGACAGCAGGCGCCTTGTGGCCGAACAACTGATGGGTGTTTCGCAAGTCATGGAGGATTTTTCCCGGGAAATAAAACGAGAAAGAGAGCAGCATTTTATTCAGGAAGAGCAGATGATAGAAGCACTTCAGAACTTTGGAATTGAAATTCAGCAAGTTGAAATTTATAGCTTAGAACAGGGAAATGTTGATATAGAGATGAGAATTCCCTATTGCCAAGGTCATGGGGAATGCGAAAAAATCATCGCTCCAATGCTCTCGGATATTTTAGAAGAACAAGTTTTAGTCAAAGCAGAGCAGTGTGCGGAGCATCCAACAGGTTATTGTCATGTTGTATTCGGTTCTGCAAAATCGTATCGAGTGTCTACAGGTGTAGCACATGCAGCGAAAGGCGGAGGATTAGTATCTGGAGACAGCTACAGCATGATGGAGCTGGGTGCAGGTAAATATGCCGCAGCTATTAGTGATGGGATGGGAAATGGAGCAAGAGCCCATTTTGAAAGCAATGAAACGATCAAGCTGTTAGAAAAAATCTTGGCGTCTGGTATTGATGAAAAAGTAGCGATTAAAACGATTAATAGCATTTTATCTTTACGGACAACAGATGAAGTCTATTCCACATTAGACTTATCCATCATTGATTTACAGGATGCGAGCTGTAAGTTCCTCAAGATTGGCTCCACCCCAAGTTTTATTAAACGTGGTGATCAAGTGATGAAGGTACAGGCCAGCAACTTGCCTATTGGCATTATTGATGAATTTGAAGTAGAAGTGGTGAGTGAACAGATGAAGGCAGGAGATCTCCTCATCATGATGAGCGACGGTATCTTTGAAGGACCAAAGCATATCGAAAATCATGATTTATGGGTCAAACGAAAAATGAAGAGCTTTAAAACAGAAGATCCGCAAGAGATTGCTGATTTATTAATGGAGGAGGTCATTCGCACAAGAGCAGGTCAAATCGATGACGATATGACGGTTGTCGTCATTAGGCTCGACCACAATACACCAAAATGGGCATCCATTCCGACAGGTACATTCTATCTTCAGAAACAAGAGATTTCTTGAAATATCGTATAATATGAATTTCTTCTGGCGATGATGGGGATATAAGCATTCAGTTACAATCCCAGGAGGAATGAAGATGCGAAAAGGTCACGTAAACCAAATCTTACTGATTACAGATGGCTGCTCAAATCATGGGGAAGACCCACTTGCGATTGCCGCATTGGCAAAAGAGCAAGGGATCACAGTCAATGTCATTGGCATTATGGAAGAGAACAGACACGATCATGAAGCGATGAAAGAAGTAGAGGGGATTGCTTTAGCAGGCGGAGGCATTCATCAGGTTGTCTACGTTCAGCAATTGTCTCAAACCGTACAAATGGTTACAAAAAAGGCGATGACGCAAACGTTACAAGGTGTTGTGAATAAAGAATTGCAGCAAATTCTTGGCAAAGATACTGAAATTGAAGAACTTCCCCCAGATAAGCGTGGAGAAGTGATGGAGGTTGTGGACGAGCTCGGTGAGACGGTTCATCTTCAAGTGCTTGTGCTTGTGGATACGAGTGCAAGTATGAAACCGAAGCTGCCAACGGTCAAAGAAGCACTCATCGATCTCTCTATTAGTCTAAATTCGAGAATTGGTGAAAATCAGTTTGGGATGTGTGTATTTCCCGGGAAAAACTCAGATGCAGAAATTGTGTTGAACTGGACGCCTCGGTTCGATTCGTTATCATCGATTTTCCCGAAGCTGACAACAGGAGGAATTACACCGACTGGACCAGCAATTCGAGAAGCACTCCAGCATTTCAAATCAGTTCGTTCACGAAAAGGGCTGCTTGAAGCGAAGGAAGAACATGATGAATTCGGCTTCTAACATCCCATTAGGTACAATGATAAAAGGAAAATGGCATCACCAACATTACCGCATTGTAAAAGAGCTGGGAAAAGGGGCGAACGGTGTGGTCTATCTGGCCGAATCGCCAAAGGGGCAAGTGGCCCTTAAAGTGAGTGATGACAGTATGCTCATTGCATCTGAAGTCAATGTATTAAAATCCTTTTCAAAGGCTCCTGTGAAAACCATGGGGCCTTCTTTTTATGATATGGATGATGCTCTTTATCCTGGTATGTCAGAGAAACGGTCGTTTTATGTCATGGAGTATGTCAGAGGACCATTGCTACTTGAATTTGTCAAACAAAAAGGCGATGAATGGATCGTCGTTCTCATGATTCAACTTTTGTCTAACCTTGGTCACTTACATAAGGAAGGCTGGATCTTCGGGGACTTGAAGCCTGATAATCTCATCGTTTCAGGCCCCCCAGCTACGATTCGATGTATTGATGTTGGAGGAACAACGAAGGCAGGAAGGGCGATTAAGGAATACACCGAGTTTTTTGACCGCGGCTACTGGGGCTTCGGTACAAGAAAAGCAGAACCTTCTTATGATTTATTTGCCTTAAGTATGGTCATGGTGAACTGTGCCTATAAAAAAGAATTTAAAAAAGGGGCAGAACCAGAAAAGCAGCTTTATCGAGCGATTGAAGGACATCCTTTATTAAAGCGATATGAGAGGGTGTTAAAAGCGGCTCTCCAAGGCAAATATCAATCAGCGTCAGACATGAAAAGCGCGATGCTGAAAGAAGGACAATTGCTTGCTTCAAGAAAATCACGACAGAAGAAGCCATCACAGCAAAATAGGCAAAAGCCAGCTGTTCCCCAACATCAACAGGCCGCACCTTCACGATCAAGAGTTGCTGCTGCGAAAAGAACATCAGTACGCAAAAAATCAGGCGGGCTTTTTGAAACCATTCTCATCTTATGCAGTGTGCTCGCTCTTTACTGTGCGTATGTGGTTTTATTCCTATTATAGAGCTGTAAAAAAGCAGGCTTCTTCTTTGCTTGGAGCTAATGAAAGTGATAGGATATGTATATCTTTAAATTACCTGCTCTTTGTGAGGAGGAAGTTGTGAATAGAATTGAATCTTTTTTGAAAAAACATGATGTTTTCCTTGAAAATACGACAGTCATTGTCGGGGTTTCTGGCGGACCAGATTCTATGCTCTTGCTGCATGAACTAAACAAACGTCGAAAAGGTTCCTTTCAGCTGATTGCAGCCCATGTAGATCACATGTTCAGAGGAGAAGAATCCTTTGCTGATTTGGCATTTGTTGAAGCGTATTGTAAAGAGCATGAGATCCTTTTTGAATCGGCTCGTATACAGGTCACCCAATATGCAAAAGAAAACCGCTTAAACAAACAGGCAGCTGCAAGAGAGTGCAGATATGCTTTCTTTCGTCAATTGATGGAACAGTACAGCGCTCAATTTATAGCGCTTGCACATCATGGAGACGATCAAGTAGAAACAATGGTGATGAGGCTGACAAGAGGGACTGTTGGAATAGGACTCGCAGGTATGCAAGCAAAGCGCCCTTTTCAAGAAGGGTGGCTGATTCGTCCGCTGATTGGATATTCTAAGGATGATGTACTCGCTGCTTGCGAAAAAGAACAAGTTCCTTATGTCATTGATCAAAGCAATCACACCGATGACTACTTGAGAAACCGGATCAGAAGACACGTTCTTCCCGTGTTAAAAGAAGAGGCACCTCATGTGCATGAAAGCTTTCAGTTTGTAAGTGACATGCTGACTGAGGATGAGCAGTACTTGCAGGCATTAACAAAGGATCAAATGCATCAAGTCATTACGAATCAAACGCCAAAGCAAATTGAGATCAAAACGAAGCCTTTGCTTGACCTGCCTTTGCCTTTACAAAGAAGAGGCATTCAACTAATATTAAACTATCTTTATGAAAACACTCAATCAGCGTTTTCAAACCAGCATATTCTAGGGACTTTGGACTGGTTATCTCATACTGATCAACCGTCTGGATCATTAGATTTGCCAAAAGGTTTACAAGCTGTCAAATCTTATGATCACTGTATGTTTACCTTTGAACGATCGCTTGTCATAGATCAGTCATATACTCATCATTTAAAAGGTGAGCTTGGCGAGGAACTTTTTCTCCCGAATGGACAGTCTATCTTGGTATCAAATCATGTTCCGAAGGATGCACGGAACGGAAACCATTTTTTCTTGCTTCAAAAAGATCATGTTCGTCTTCCTTTGATCATTCGCTCACGAAAAAACGGTGATCGAATCAAACTTAAAGGGATGAATGGATCAAAAAAGGTGAAAGATATATTTATTGATAAAAAAGTGCCTCTTGCAGAAAGAGACAGCTGGCCGATCGTCACTGACTCGGATCATCAAATCATCTGGATCCCAGGTCTGAAAAAATCCGTTTTTGAAGAAATTGATATGACAAACAGCGATCTCATTGTATTACAATATAGACAGCACGAAAATTTGTAGGGGGCAAGCAAAAGCATGAAACAAGATATTGAAAAGATTTTGATCTCAGAAGAAGAGATCCAGCTAAAAGTGAAGGAACTGGGTGCAACATTAACCAGCGATTATGATGGTAAATTTCCCCTGGCTATTGGTGTTTTGAAAGGGGCTCTTCCATTCATGGCAGACCTGATCAAACACATTGATACATATTTAGAGCTTGATTTTATGGATGTATCTAGCTACGGAAAGTCTACCGTATCTTCTGGAGAAGTGAAGATCATCAAAGATCTAGATACTTCTGTTGAAGGAAGAGATATTCTAATTATGGAAGATATCATCGACAGTGGGTTAACTTTGAGTTATCTGGTAGAGCTTTTCCGATACCGTAAAGCAAACTCCATTAAAATTGTGACATTGCTTGATAAACCAAGCGGCCGCAAAGCAGACATCAAAGCAGATTATGTTGGGTTTGAAGTACCAGATGCATTTGTTGTTGGCTATGGATTGGATTTTGCCGAACGTTACCGAAACCTCCCGTATATTGGAGTGTTAAAACCATCTGTTTACGAAGGCTAATGAGCACACGTTTACATGAGGTTATTGGTTGTATTGGAATGATTTTCTATGATACTATTGAACATAGTTGTGCTTACTGTGGGAGGAGGTAAGGAATGAATCGGGTTTTTCGTAATACGATTTTTTATATACTTATTTTATTACTTGTGATAGGGGTTGTCAGTTGGTTAGGATCCCCTAATCAAAAGCCTGAGAACATGTCTTACAGCAAATTTTCGCAAAATTTAAGTGCGGGAAAAGTGGAGAGTATCTCCATTCAGCCTGTAAGAGGGGTTTATGAAATTCGTGGTCAATTAGATGGCGCGAAGAAAGATGAATACTTCATTACCCACGTTCCAGACGGTCAAGGAGTTGACCAAATTTACAGTGCACTGAAGAATACAGATGTAAAAGTAGAACCAGCACCTGAAACAAATGGATGGCTGCAAGTTCTGACAACCATCATTCCATTCATCATCATCTTTATCCTGTTCTTCTTCTTATTGAACCAAGCTCAAGGCGGTGGAAGCCGTGTCATGAACTTTGGTAAGAGTAAGGCGAAGCTTTACACAGAAGAGAAGAAACGTGTGAAATTTAAAGATGTTGCCGGTGCGGATGAAGAAAAACAAGAGCTCGTAGAAGTGGTTGAATTCTTAAAAGATCCACGTAAATTTGCGGAGCTTGGCGCAAGAATCCCTAAAGGGGTTTTACTAGTAGGACCTCCAGGTACAGGTAAAACATTGCTTGCGAGAGCATCTGCAGGAGAAGCAGGCGTTCCTTTCTTCAGCATCAGTGGTTCTGACTTCGTCGAGATGTTCGTCGGTGTCGGTGCATCACGTGTACGTGATTTGTTTGAAAATGCGAAAAAGAATGCACCTTGCTTAATCTTTATTGATGAGATTGATGCAGTGGGTCGTCAGCGTGGAGCAGGTCTTGGCGGTGGTCATGATGAGCGTGAACAAACGCTTAACCAGCTTCTTGTTGAAATGGATGGTTTTAGTGCCAACGAAGGGATTATCATCATTGCTGCAACGAACCGTGCAGATATCCTAGATCCTGCATTGCTGCGTCCGGGACGTTTTGACCGTCAAATTACGGTTGACCGCCCAGATGTCATTGGCCGTGAAGAAGTACTGAAGGTTCATGCGAAAAACAAACCGCTTGATGATACAGTCAACTTGAAAGCCATTGCAAGCAGAACACCAGGTTTCTCTGGGGCAGATCTTGAGAACTTACTAAACGAAGCAGCGCTTGTTGCTGCCCGTCAAAACAAAAAGAAAATTGATATGCGTGATATCGACGAAGCAACTGACCGTGTCATTGCTGGACCGGCTAAGAAAAGCCGTGTCATTTCGAAGAAAGAACGCAATATCGTGGCGTACCATGAAGCAGGTCATACCGTCATTGGGCTTATCCTTGACGAAGCAGACATGGTGCATAAAGTAACGATCGTTCCTCGTGGTCAGGCAGGCGGATATGCGGTCATGCTTCCAAGAGAAGACCGTTATTTCCAAACGAAGCCAGAGCTTCTTGATAAAATCGTCGGCTTGCTTGGCGGTCGTGTTGCAGAGGAAATTACGTTTGGTGAAGTAAGTACAGGCGCTCACAACGACTTCCAGCGTGCAACAGGCATTGCAAGAAGAATGGTCACAGAGTTCGGTATGTCTGATAAACTTGGTCCTCTACAATTCGGTCAATCACAAGGAGGTCAAGTATTCCTTGGCCGTGATTTCAACAATGAGCCGAATTATAGTGAAGCGATCGCTTACGAAATTGACCAAGAAGTTCAGCGCTTCATCAAAGAAAGCTACGAACGTGCGAAACAAATTCTCACTGAGAATAAAGATAAGCTAGAAATCATCGCACAAGCTCTTTTAGAAGTGGAAACATTAGATGCTGAACAAATTAAATCTCTTTACGATACTGGAAAGCTTCCAGAGCGTGTATACGCAGATGACGAAGAGAAAAACGATGATGTGAAAGTGAACATCAAGAAAAAAGAAGAAGACGAGGAGATTTAATCTCCTTCTATAAAAAGCTGTCGGGCTCACCGGCAGCTTTTTTTATTTCGATTCATGAATGGATCGGTTTCGAATTGTTTACAAATGGAACTCAATTCGTGTATGGTATGATAGAAAGTCGAAAAATGCTCTTTTTGAGACACTATTCAAAGTGGTGATGAAGTTGTTACTCGTGATAGATGTAGGAAACACAAATACCGTTTTAGGTGTTTATCATAATGGCGATTTGAACTACCATTGGCGAATTGAAACAAGCCGTCATAAAACAGAAGATGAATTTGGTATGGCAATCCGATCCTTATTTGACTATGTAGGGCTGATGTTTGACCAGATAGAAGGGATTATCATTTCTTCTGTTGTCCCGCCAATGATGTTTGCTCTGGAAAGAATGTGCGAAAAGTATTTTCACATTACTCCTCAAATCGTTGGGCCTGGCATGAAGACTGGATTAAACATTATGTGTGACAATCCAAAGGAAGTCGGCGCTGATCGAATTGTGAACGCAGTGGCAGCCATTCACCTGTATGGGGCCCCTCTCATTGTGGTAGACTTTGGAACAGCCACAACCTACTGCTATATCAATGAACAAAAACAATACATGGGTGGCGCAATTGCACCGGGTATTACCATCTCAACAGAGGCTTTATATACAAGAGCGGCTAAGCTGCCAAGGATTGAAATTGTTCGTCCAGATCATATCGTAGGGAAAAACACGATCAGTGCGATGCAATCAGGTATCCTGTATGGATATGTTGGTCAAGTCGAGGGAATAGTGAAACGGATGAAGCAGCAAGCCAAACAAACACCGAAAGTCATTGCAACAGGCGGTTTGTCTACATTGATTGGAAATGAATCAGACTGTATTGATATTGTCGATCCGTTCCTCACATTAAAAGGACTCCAATTAATTTATGAACGCAATCGTGTCGGTGTATTATAGGAGGGTTTAATCAAAATGGATTATTTAGTTAAAGCGTTAGCATATGACGGGAAAGTCCGTGCGTATGCTGCGAACACAACAGATACAATCAACGAAGCGCAGAGAAGACACCATACGTGGCCAACTGCTTCAGCTGCAATCGGCAGAACCATGACAGCGACTGTCATGATGGGAGCCATGCTGAAAGGCGAGAATAAATTAACTGTCAAAATTGAAGGCGGTGGGCCGATCGGAGCCATCATTGCGGATGGAAACGCAAAAGGTCAGGTGCGCGGATATGTCTCAAACCCACAAGTTCACTTTGATTTAAATGAACATGGGAAGCTGGACGTTAGACGTGCTGTTGGAACATCTGGAACGTTAAGTGTTGTCAAAGATATCGGACTGAAAGACCACTTTACAGGGCAAACAGAAATTGTCTCAGGTGAAATTGGAGATGACTTTACTTATTACCTCGTCTCCTCTGAACAAGTGCCATCCTCTGTAGGTGTGGGTGTTCTTGTCAATCCAGATAACTCGATCCTTGCAGCAGGCGGTTTCATCATTCAATTGCTGCCTGGAACAGAAGATGCAGTCATCGAAAGACTCGAAAAGAGATTATCAACCATTGAACCAATCTCTAAACTGATTGAAAAAGGGATGACTCCTGAAGAAATTTTAGAAGAAGTGCTCGGTGAAAAACCTCAAATTTTAGAAACTGTACCTGTCGAATTTTCTTGTAACTGCTCAAAAGAACGGTTTGCCAACGGTATTATCAGCCTAGGGAAAGCCGAAATTGAGGATATGATTGAACAAGACGGACAAGCAGAAGCTCAATGCCATTTTTGTAACGAAACGTATGTATTTACAAAAGAAGAGCTAGAAGAGCTACGTGAAGAAATAACCCGCTAAGCTCTAAGCAGCGGGTTTTCTTTTTAGAATGGAAAGGAGACGAAAGATGAGACTGAAAGCAAGAGTGGTATGGACATTTATCCTCGTTCTGCTCATGATTAATGCCGTTGTCATTGCATATGTATTAACAAAATCACAAATGTCGCAGGCTTCTTCAAATGGGAAGAGCGGTGAAGAAATTGCTTCTATTGGGAAAGAGAAAGTCACACGTCAAGAATGGTTAAAGAAAATGGAAGACCGCTACGGAAAGGCAACACTTGAACAAATGATCAATCAGAAGGTAGTCAATCAACTTGCGAAAGAAAACAAGCTGGAGGTATCTTCAAAAGAGATCAATCGTGAGCTGCTGATGCTGAAAGCGGTATCTAATAATTTCTACGAAGACGGTCATACAAGCGAAAAGGAATGGAAAGAGCAGATTCGTTATCAAATTTTATTAGAACAGCTTCTAACGAGAGATGCGGTCGTTTCTGAAAAAGAAGCCAAATCCTTTTATGAAAAAAACAAAGACTTGTATCAATATGATGACTCATACCGAATTCGCCACATTGTTGTGAAAACAAAAGACGAGGCACAAAGTGTATTAAAAGATTTAAAGGGCGGATCTAGTTTCGAAGCTGTAGCAGCTGAACGATCCACCGATCGATATACCTCTCCTTACGGCGGAGATCTTGGATTTGTCACAGAAGAGCAAGAAAGCATTCCAGCCCTATACATACAAGAAGCCCAAAAGCTTCAGCCAGATGAATGGACGAAAGAGCCGATCGAGATCAAAAACGGTTATGCCATCATACAATTAAAAGAAAAATTAAATGGCCGCTCCTTCTCTTATGAAGAAGTCAAAGATCAGATCAAAAGGCAGATCGCCATGGAAGATCTGGGTGAAAAGGCGAATGTCAAAACCCTGTGGAAAGAAGCAAAAGTCACATGGTTTTACGATGGAGAGCAGGACTAAAAGCATTGACAAAATTTTTCGAAATTGATAATTTAATATTAATACAATAAAATTACTCGGAGATAGAGGTGTTAGTGATGGCTCGTATTGCAAATTCAGTTTTTGAACTAATAGGAAATACACCAGTCGTTAAATTAAACCGTTTAGTAGATGAAGACAGTGCGGATGTCTACTTGAAACTTGAATATATGAACCCAGGCAGCAGTGTAAAAGATCGTATTGCGTTAGCGATGATCGAAGATGCTGAAGCAAAAGGTACATTAAAAGCTGGTGACACACTCATTGAGCCAACAAGCGGAAACACAGGAATCGGTCTTGCGATGGTCGCGGCTGCAAAAGGAATCAATGCGATTTTAGTTATGCCGGATACAATGAGTCAGGAGCGCCGCAACCTTTTACGGGCTTACGGTGCAGAACTTGTATTAACACCGGGTGCAGAAGGAATGAAAGGTGCCATCAAAAAAGCAGAAGAATTAGCAGAAGAGCACGGATACTTCATGCCTCAGCAGTTCAGCAATGAAGCCAATGCTGAGATTCACCGCCGCACAACAGGGAAAGAGATTCTTGAACAATTCGACGGCGACCTTGATGCATTTATTGCAGGAGTTGGTACTGGCGGTACGATTACAGGTGCTGGTGAAGTCCTGAAAGAAGCCATCCCATCTATTCAGCTCTATGCGGTAGAACCAACAGATTCTCCTGTACTATCAGGCGGGAAACCAGGTCCGCATAAAATTCAAGGCATCGGAGCAGGGTTTGTTCCATCTATCTTGAACACAGAAGTATATGACGGCATTATCCAAGTGAAAAACGAAGATGCATTTGAACTTGCAAGAAAGGCAGCGAAAGAAGAAGGAATCCTTGGTGGTATATCTTCAGGAGCAGCCATTTATGCAGCGCTTCAAACAGCGAAGAAGCTTGGTAAAGGGAAAAAGGTTCTAGCGATTATTCCAAGTAACGGTGAACGTTACCTTAGTACGCCGCTTTATCAATTTGATTAAACAATACACCCCAGCATTTGCTGGGGTTTTTTCATGAATTCTGAAGATGGAAAGCAAATACTATTTTCTAATTAAAATGGATTGCATTACAATAAGATTAATGAAAATAAAAAAGGATGATTACATGACACAACGTAGGCCGATGGGCATCAAAATTCCTTTTACGAAAGATGCATTCTTGAAACGATACGAACAATTAACGGCTCATGAATCACATCACGTCCTTCTTGAAAGTGCACGTGGCGGAGAATACAGTATTGCCGGCATTCATCCGATCGCTAAAGCGAAAGGGAAGGACGGGATGACCACCATCCATTATCAGAATGAGGTGTTGTTCAAAGAGGGAGATCCTTTTAGGGCATTTGCTGATTGGTTTCAAACCCTACGAACCGAAACGAACGATGAATATCCTGACTTCCAAGGTGGAGCGATTGGATTTTTAAGCTATGATTACGCAAGATATATCGAGCATTTTAAAATGCTGTCCATCGATGATTTGAAGACGCCTGATTTGTATTTCCTCGTATTCAATGATGTCGCTGTCTTTGATCATAATAAAGACGTCCTCTGGCTGATGACTCATACAGAAGGAGACGAACCTGTCAGTGAAGTTCATCAAAGACTCGAAGAATTAAAGCAAAGCTGGACAAGCACATCAGAAGAATCAGCACATTCACCTGTCAATGTGTCTTCTTCGGAATGTGTACCTGCTGCACCTTTTACTGAAGAAGCTTTCGGGGAAGCTGTAGAAACGATTAAACAATATATCGCCAGCGGTGACGTGTTCCAAGTGAACCTATCCATTAGACAAGATGAACAGCTTCATACCCACCCATATCATTTATACAAAACATTACGTCACGTGAATCCATCTCCATATATGTCATATCTGCACACGCCAGATTTCCAAATTGTCTGTGGATCTCCAGAGCTGCTTATTAAGAAAAAAGGCATTCAGCTCGAAACAAGACCGATCGCTGGCACAAGATCAAGAGGCAAGGATGATGCGGAAGATCAAGCGCTGGCAAAAGAACTCATTGAAGATGAAAAAGAACGCGCAGAACATGTGATGCTCGTTGATCTTGAGCGGAATGATCTTGGACGAGTGTCTACTTATGGCTCAGTCAAGGTGAACGAGTTTATGGCCATTGAGAAATATTCACACGTGATGCACATTGTATCAAATGTCCAAGGGGAGCTGCGTGATGATTGTGATGCAGTAGATGTCATGAGAGCTGTATTCCCAGGCGGCACAATTACAGGTGCGCCAAAAGTGAGAACAATGGAAATCATAGAAGAGCTTGAGCCGACAAGGCGTGGGCTTTATACTGGATCTATAGGCTGGTTTGGATTCAATCAAGATATGCATTTTAATATCGTCATTCGTACGGCTTATTGTACAGGAGGGAGAGCCTTCATGCAGTCAGGTGCAGGCATTGTCATCGATTCTGTACCAAAGCACGAATACAAAGAATCAATTAAAAAAGCCTATGCAGTGAAAAAAGCATTACAGTTGAGCAAAGAAGAGACTATTTTGAGTTAGAGGTGAGCAGAGTATGATATTAATGATTGATAATTACGATTCATTTACGTACAACCTGGTCCAGTATTTAGGTGAGCTTGGAGAAGAACTGATTGTAAAACGAAACGATCAAGTCACTATTCAAGAAATCGAAGAGCTCAAGCCAGACTTTCTGATGATTTCTCCAGGACCTTGCAGTCCGGATGAAGCAGGAATTAGTATGGAAGCGATCAAACATTTTGCTGGGAAGATTCCGATCTTCGGTGTCTGCTTAGGTCATCAATCCATTGCACAAGTATTTGGTGGAGACGTCATTCGTGCGGAGCGGTTAATGCATGGGAAAACATCAGAGATTGAACACGACGGCAAAGGTGTCTTCACGGGACTCCAAAATCCGCTCGTCGCAACGAGATATCATTCATTAATTGTTAAAGACGAGACGCTGCCGGAGTGCTTTGTCAGAACAGCGAGCACAAAGGAAGGCGAACTCATGGCCATTCGCCATAAAGAACTTCCGATTGAAAGTGTTCAATTCCATCCAGAATCAATTATGACATCCTTCGGTAAGGAAATGCTCAGAAATTTCATTGAAACCTATCGTAAAAAGGGGAATGAAGTAAACGCATGATCATTTACCTGAACGGTCAGTATATAGAGGAGAAAGACGCGACTCTTTCTCCTTTTGATCATGGTTTTCTATATGGCATCGGTGTATTCGAAACATTTACCTCTCTAGCAGGACAAGTCTTCTTGTTAGACTGGCATCTTGAAAGGCTCAATCAATCATTGCGTGACCTTTGCATCGAATCCACAATAGAGAAACCATTTGTACTCGACATCATTCATACATTATTCAATCAAAACCAAATAACGGACGGTCATGCGAGGATCCGCTTCAATGTTTCTGCGGGCAGAGGCAATGGATTTTCTGCAGACCCTTATGAGGAGCCTGTTGTTTTTGTGATGATCTCCCCATTCCGGCCTGAATCAATAGTAGATGAAAAACAGGGAATCATTCTTGATACAAGAAGAAACACACCGGAAGGTCCAAGACGGCTCAAGTCGCATCATTACATGAACAACCTGCTGGCGAAAAGAGAAGTAGGGAACGATCCGTCTGTAGAAGGGATCTTTTTAACAAAAGAAGACGATGTGGCAGAAGGAATTACGTCAAATCTATTTTGGCGAAAAAAAGATGTGATCTATACACCTTCACTTGATACCGGCATTTTAAACGGGGTTACCCGTCGATATTGTATCGAAACGCTGCAATCTTCGGGGATCCCACTAATAGAAGGAAGATATCCACTCTCGCACTTGCTCTCAGCTGATGAGGCGTGGATGACCAATTCGGTTCAGGGAATTGTGCCTTTTAAAAATATCGGAGACACCGTCCTGCAAAACCACAACCGAACGATTTCGACCAAGTTGAGAACAGAATATACAAAAGAACGTCTAGAACATAAAGAGTAGGTGGACACAATGACACAACAATTGATAAAACAGCCTAAAATCATACAAGCCAAGCACCATACCCTTAGTTATGAAGAAAAGACATTGGTCATGGGCATTTTAAATGTCACACCGGACTCTTTTTCAGATGGAGGAAAATTCAATCAAATGGATAAAGCGTTGGCTCATGCAACGCAGCTCATAGAAGATGGGGCGCATATTATTGATATTGGCGGTGAATCGACTCGGCCGGGGGCGGCACTTGTCTCAGAGCAAGAGGAGCTTTCAAGGGTCATTCCTGTCATTGAGAAGATCACAAAAGAGTTGGACATACCTATTTCTATTGATACGTATAAAGCCCATGTCGCAGATGAGGCAGTGAAAGCAGGAGCCTCAATCATTAATGATGTATGGGGGGCGAAAGCTGATCCTCAAATGGCGCATGTGGCAGCGAAGCACAACGTGCCAATCATCTTAATGCACAATCGACCAGAGCGGAATTACACCCATCTGATTTCAGATATGATCGCAGATCTGAAAGAAAGTGTTCACATTGTGAAACAAGCGGGTGTCCGTGATGACATGATCATATTAGATCCTGGTGTAGGATTTGCGAAAAATAAAACTGACAACCTCATGGTCATGAATGAACTTGAACATTTTTGCCACCTAGGGTATCCGCTGCTTCTAGCAACATCACGAAAACGATTCATCGGTGCAGTTTTAGACCTGCCGCCTGAAGAACGTACTGAAGGAACGGGTGCGACGGTCTGTCTTGGGATTCAAAAGGGCAGCGCGATGGTCCGAGTGCACGATGTAAAAGAAATCGCAAGAATGGCAAAAATGATGGATGCCATGCTGAATAAAGGAGGCGCTTATCATCGATAAAGTATATGTAAACGGAATGGAATTTTACGGCTATCACGGTGTATTTGCAGAAGAGAATAAACTAGGCCAGCGCTTTCGTGTGGACCTAACAGCTTCACTTGATTTAAGTAAGGCAGGACAAACGGATGACCTAAATGAGACCATCAACTATGCTGAGCTCTACAACATCTGCAAAAATATTGTAGAAGGGGACCCAGTGAACCTCGTTGAAACGCTGACAGAAAGAATTGCAAACCAAGTGTTAAAGGACTTTCCGACAGTTCAAGAATGTACAGTAAAAGTAATCAAACCAGATCCGCCAATTCCAGGACACTATCAGTCCGTTGCCATTGAAATGACGAGATCACGCGCATGAACAATACAGCATATATCGCTTTAGGCTCAAACATAGGAAAAAAGGAAACCTACTTAAAAGAAGCTGTCAAAAAACTTCACGAACATCCAGGTGTTCAAGTTGAATCCATTTCATCTATATATGAGACAACACCTGTAGGTTACGAGAATCAGGATGACTTCTTGAACATGGCTGTGAAGATTTCCACCTCGCTTCGTCCCGAAGAACTTCTATCACTGACTCAGAACATTGAGCAGGAGTTAGGCAGAACAAGAGAAGTGAGGTGGGGTCCACGGACAGCTGACCTTGACATTTTACTTTATAATCGTGAAAATATTGAAACAGAACAACTTGTAGTGCCGCATCCTAGAATGTACGAACGTTTATTCGTTCTTGTTCCGATGAGTGAGATTTGCCCAGAAATCGGCGAAGCCCAGATAAACGCCGTAACAGACCAAGAAGGTGTAAGCATATGGAAAAAGACATGTGGGGTAGAAGAATTCGTGCATACCGAAAGCTAAAAGGGTATACTCAGGAAGGGTTCGCCAAAAGACTGGGCATCTCTGTCTCTGTCTTAGGGGAAATTGAGCGAGGCAATCGATTACCAACAAACCAAATGGTTGGTCAAATAGCAGATGCTTTAAATATAACGGTGGAAGAACTTTCACCAATACTTGAAGAGGAAAGGAGGGGACTAGATGTTTAAAATCGGAGATATCGAAATTAAAAACAAAGTAGTGCTCGCACCAATGGCTGGTGTGTGTAACTCTGCTTTCAGACTCACTGTGAAAGAGTTTGGAGCGGGCTTAGTCTGCGCTGAAATGGTCAGTGACAAAGCGATCTTGATTAATAATGCCAGAACGATGGGCATGCTGTACATTGATGAGCGTGAAAAACCGTTGAGCCTTCAGATATTTGGGGGAGAAAAGGACACGCTCGTAGAAGCGGCCAAGTTTGTAGACCAGAATACAACGGCGGACATTATTGATATTAATATGGGATGTCCTGTACCAAAGATCACGAAGTGTGACGCAGGAGCGAAATGGCTGCTGGATCCAAACAAGATTTACGAAATGGTATCCGCAGTCGTAGAAGCTGTAGATAAACCTGTTACTGTGAAAATGAGAATGGGTTGGGACGAAGACCATATTTTCGCTATCGACAATGCCCGTGCTGTTGAACGAGCAGGTGGACAAGCGGTTGCGCTTCACGGACGGACACGTGTGCAGATGTACGAGGGAACAGCGAATTGGGATATTATAAAAGAGGTCAAACAATCTGTTTCCATTCCAGTCATCGGCAATGGAGATGTCAAAACCCCTCAGGATGCAAAACGTATGCTTGATGAAACGGGTGCAGATGCTGTCATGATCGGAAGAGCCGCACTAGGAAACCCGTGGATGATTTACCGGACGGTTCATTATTTAGAAACGGGTGAACTAAAAGAAGAGCCTAATGTGCGTGAGAAAATGTCTGTGTGCAAACTTCACTTAGACAGACTCATAGACCTGAAAGGCGAGCATGTGGCTGTCAGAGAAATGAGAAAACATGCAGCATGGTACTTAAAAGGTGTCCGGGGCAATGCAGATGTAAGAAACCAAATCAATCAAAGTGAAACGAGAGCGGAGCTTGTAAAAGTTCTAGATGACTTTACGATCGAAGCCGAGGCAAAAGAGCTTCAAAGAATAAAAGTAGGATAAGACTATCTTTCTTTTTGTAGCTCACTGCTAGTGCACGTACTGGCAGTTTTTCTGCTTTTCTCTGCAAAATACATTATTGGAGTGATATAAATGAGTAATGAAGGGCTTAATAACGAAGAATTAAATGATCAATTCCAAGTAAGACGTGACAAAATGAATAAAATGAGAGAAGAGGGTATCGATCCATTCGGTGAACGATATGACCGTTCTCATCAATCCGCACAAATTATTGCTGAATATGACGAGTTTTCAAAAGAAGACTTAGAAGAAAAAGCAGCTCAAGTAACAATTGCTGGCCGTATGATGACAAAACGCGGAAAAGGGAAAGCTGGCTTTGCACACATTCAAGACTTAGAAGGACAAATTCAAATCTATGTACGTAAAGATAGTGTAGGAGAAGAAGCTTACGAATTATTCAAAAGCTCGGACCTAGGCGATATTATCGGTGTGACGGGAACCGTATTTAAAACGAATGTAGGAGAACTTTCAATTAAAGCGACTAGCTTTGAGGTTCTTACAAAAGCACTTCGCCCGCTCCCTGATAAATATCACGGACTAAAAGATGTAGAACAACGCTATCGTCAGCGTTACCTTGACTTGATTGTCAATCCAGAAAGTAAGCAGACGTTCATCATGCGCAGCAAAATCATTCAATCAATGAGAAGATACTTAGATTCAAAAGGATACCTAGAAGTTGAAACACCAACAATGCATAGCATCCCTGGTGGTGCATCAGCTCGTCCTTTCATTACTCATCACAATGCACTTGATATGCCACTTTATATGCGTATTGCGATCGAGCTGCATTTAAAACGTCTAATTGTCGGTGGTCTAGAGAAAGTATACGAGATTGGTCGCGTATTCCGTAATGAAGGAGTCTCAACTCGTCATAACCCGGAATTTACTATGATTGAGCTGTATGAAGCATATGCAGACTATAAAGACATCATGAACCTAACGGAAAACTTGATTGCTCATATTGCCCAAGAGGTGCTGGGAACAACAACAATTCAATATGGAGAAGATGAAATTGATCTAAAACCTGAATGGAAGAGACTCCATATGGTTGAAGCAGTCAAACAAGCGACAGGTGTAGACTTCTGGCAAGAGATGTCTGTAGAAGAAGCAAAACAGCATGCTGCTGATCACGGTGTTGAAATCACAAAAAACATGACAGTAGGTCATATTATCAATGAGTTCTTCGAGCAAAAAGTAGAAGAAACACTGGTTCAGCCTACTTTTATTTACGGGCACCCAGTCGAGATTTCTCCATTAGCTAAGAAAAATCCTGAAGACCCGCGCTTCACGGACCGCTTTGAGCTATTCATCGTGCGTCGCGAGCATGCAAATGCATTCACCGAGCTGAATGATCCAATCGACCAAAGAGAACGTTTTGAAGCTCAATTAAAAGAACGTGAAGAAGGAAATGACGAAGCGCATCTCATGGATGACGATTTTGTTGAAGCATTAGAATATGGCATGCCGCCAACAGGCGGACTAGGAATCGGTATCGACCGATTAATCATGCTACTAACAAATTCTCCATCAATCAGAGATGTACTGCTTTTCCCGCAAATGAGAAACCGTTAATACATCAACAAAAGCGCCATTTGATCTGTGGCGCTTTTTATTTTTCATAAAATGAAACTTTTTTTAAAAAAACTATTGCAAGAAAAGAATCCAGATGGTATATTATTATTCGTTGCCGCAAAACAGCAACGAGGTTGAAAAAAGAAAATGAAAAAAGTTCTTGACTTCAACCGAAGAAAAATGTTAAGATATTAAAGTCGCTTACGAGCGATAACGAAGATGATCTTTGAAAACTAAACAAGACAAAACGTACCTGTTAATTCGAGTTTTTATAAAAAAATCCTATGATACATCATAGGTAGT